>CAJFHE010000005.1 GCA_904378095.1 uncultured Clostridia bacterium
CATGTCTGTTCATTTTATAATCTTCTAGCTTATGTGCATATATAATTCCATTATTTTTATCTATAATCTTTTCATAATTATCCATATTGCACCTCCGACGTTTCATATACATATTATAATTCAAATGTATATGAAATGTCAAGAAAGCTATTCAATAAATATGTATAAAAAGCAAAAAAATTATACATATTTTTTTAAAAATGTATAATTTTTGGTTTGTATTATCAAAGTTTTATGCAATAGAGAGTAGGAGAAAAATATAAAACAGCCATAAACCTCTACTTCTACTAATTCAAAGCTTTTAGCTGTTCTATGCATACTAAATTTCTTTATATGTAATTTTATCTCCAGTAGTAATATCAATTTTCATAATAACAGGCATTGATTTCATCCAAGCACCTCCATATATTGAGCTAATATTTTTTCTATTTTAAATTTTGTTGCATATTCTGCTAATAAAATAAGGTTTTTATCTTTTCTTTTCATATATTCGTTTATTGCAGTATTAAAGATTTGTAAATCGATTTGTCCTTTCAACATTATAAATTCTTATCACAAAACCATCATCCAATTTTAATTCTGTTAAACCAACATCATGCAATTCTTTTTTTATATAATGAACATTTAATAAATCGTTTTTTACTCTGTTATTAATTACAATGTCAAGAAAGATAATAATTTCTTACTCATCTACAAATTTTCTAATATTATTATCATATTTTAGTTTACAATCTCCTATGAATCCTTTATTAGAATATACATCTAACTTACATATATTTTTTCTCTCAGTTGCATTAATTATAATAAAATTATCTATATACTTGTTAATTTTATCTATATTGTTTACATCTTCTTTACTCAAATAATTGCAAGTCCAATTTTCTTTATTATATTTTTTGATAATATCTATACCCATCACAATAATTATTGGACAAATAAGTTTTTTAGTAATTTTAGCCAATTTTTTTAATAATCTTAGATTTTTTCTATTATTTTCTTTTTCAAACTTGCTTTTCATTTCACTATTTAATGGATATATATCTATTACTATCAATGTTTGTATTTCTTCACTATCTGCATAAAAATTTGCATAATTATCTACTACTTTTGCTAGTTTATTAGTCTCAAAATCATCCTCTATTATTGTTGGTAATCTTTTCATTACTTCTATTAGTTCTACTGTTTTCTGACCTATTTGCTGTAATTCTTCTTTCGTATATTCTGTTTTTCTAGTCCATTTTCTATAATTAACATTACATTCATTTACAAATATTCTTTTTATTAAATATTCTTTTTTACATCCTACTATTTCAAGTACATCGCATCCTTCTTTCAAACATATATTGTTAGCAATATCTCCGTGAAAGTATGTCAGCATCTCCAATTCCTGTTATTACTGTAATTCCCGGCTTGTTTAAATCTATTAAATTATCTAAGTCTTTAAATCCAGTACTTATCACATTTATCCCCCATTTTTTCTAGATTAGCGAATTTTAACCATTTTGTAGTAAAGAGTAATTCTATTTCGCCAATCATTCCATATTTATTTTTAGCGATTGTTATTTTCCTTACGTTATTATTTTCTTCATCCATAAACATAATTACATCTGCATATTGTACAATGCATTTACTTAAATCTGTTAAATATAACTCTTTATCTTCTCTTTGTTTTACCTTGCTTTTTAATTGTGATACAACTAAAATAGGAATATTTAATTCTTTTGCAAGTCTTTTCAAATTAATCATTATCTCTGTTCTTTGTTGCTCATCATTACTTGTTGTATCTATTAATTGTAAGTAATCTATCACAATTAGTCCTATATTTTTTTCAAGTTTTAATTTTCTACTTTTTTCCATGATTTCTGCTATTGACATTCTGGGAGTGTCGTCTATGTATATTTCTTTTTTCTCAAGAGTTTTTTTACTCTCTTTGACTTTATTCAAATCATTTTCATTTAATTTTCCTGTATTTAATTTATTAATATCTACTAAAGCAGTTGATGCAGTTATATTATTTAATAATTTTTCTTTTGACAATTCTAAGTTAAATATTGCAACGGGAATATCTTGATATGCTACAAATGTTGCTATATTGGAAGCAAGCGTAGTTTTACCCAGTCCTGGTCTTGAAGCAATTATATTTAAACTACCTTCTTTTAGACCTTTTATTATATAATCCAAATCATAAAAACCAGTTGATATCCCCATATTTTCATTAATATGATACCAAGTTAGCCATAAATTTAGCAAAATATAGTTAGCAACATGTGCTTTAGGAAACATATACTTAATTTTACTAAATGATTCTATGTAGTCTTCTGGTACATTATGTTCTTTCATTATTTTAATGGAGTTTTCCCAGTCTTTAATATATTTACTATGCATAGTTCTACCTTTTCCCACAAGCTCCATAATATCAAATGCTATTTTTTTATCAATTCCACATCTTTGTAAATATAAATAAATATCTTCTCTACTGCATAGCATTTCATTTATATTGTATTTTTCTATTAAATTTTCAATATTATTATCCCATACATCTGTACCTCTATATAAAGAGTAACATTTCATTAACTGTTCTACACTTTTTGGATTTGCCTTTAATAATATTTTTTTTAATTTACTATCATCTTCTTGCTCTTTATATTCTTTTATTAATTGTTCACTTTTTACATTTATAGAAGTATGATTTATTTTAGTGGTTCCTTCAAATTCTTTTATTTCATCTAATTCATTACATGGGCTAAAATTTATTTTTACCATATTAGAATCAATTGAATCAATTGTATCCTGGTAGAATATTTTATTTTCTTTAAGCTTAATTTTAATGTATTTATAAATTGTATTAATATATTCAGCACCAAAAACCAATTCATAATCTGGTGTTTTATCTCCATTTATCTCTGCCCATGTTTCAATTGGAATGTTGTATTCTATTGGATTTATATAATTTATTCCTAGCAAATAGTTTATAAATGAAGCACTTGCTGTTCCACTTGAAATAATTATTTCATTATCTTCATTAGCTTTATTAGCAATCATATATGCTATTTTATAATAATTTTCAAATTTATTTTTCAATATATTATTAATCTCTATATTAAATCTATTCACAATACTTTGATGGATTTTCTCGCCATATAATTGTTTTAGTTTTTGGCTTGCTATCTCTTTTATATCTATATTTAATTTATCTAAATCATCTTTCTTAATAACTAATCTTAATAATTTCATAAATAACTCCCTTTCTAATTCTTCTTTACAACCAAAAAGATAACCAATACATTTTAATTATATTAGTTATCTTTCTCTTATTCAATACATATGGTCACGTATTGTATTATTGTTTAAATATGTTTGATTTATAATATTCAACTTTGTATAATAATTGAATACTATTATTATTTATGGTTTCTACTATATTATACTAATTTTTTTGACAAATCAAGTTTTGCAACAAAAGATGTTTATTTACTTGCTTTTATTTCAAAGTTGATATATTATTATATCGTAAATTTTGTGCAATTAGAGGAGAAAACTTATGATAAATTCAGATGTGAACCCAGAGTTTATAAACTCTTTTCTAGATTATTCAGCAACTGTTTTGAATAAATCTATAAATTCTGTAAAAGAATATAATTATGACTTAAATATGTTTTTTAAGTTTTTAAAGATTCACTTAAAAATGACCAAAGAAACTGATTTTTCAAAAATATATATTAAAGATTTTAATGCGGATAGATTAAAGGATATTACACTTAATGATATTAATGCCTTTCTCTCCTATCTCGCACTTAATCAGCGGAAGCAAACCAGCTACTAGAGCTAGAAAAGCATCCACAATACGAATATTTTTTGCGTATCTTTATGACCAAAAAATTATTCCAGATAACCCTGCAATAGGCTTAAAAACGCCAAAACTTGGCAAACGCATGCCAAAATACCTTTCTCTTGAAGACAGCAAGAAACTTTTAAATGTCACATATGATGAAAATGACGAAAACAAAGAAAGAGATTATGCTATTATTACTCTTTTCTTAAATTGTGGATTACGTTTGTCTGAGCTTGTTGGAATAAATATTTCAAATATTGATTTTAGTGAAAATAGACTTACTGTTATTGGTAAAGGTAATAAAGAGCGCACTATTTACCTTAATAACGCTTGTGTAAATGCCATAAAGGATTATATTTCAGTCAGACCAACAGAAGGCGTTAAAAACGATTCTAAGGCTTCTAATAAAGCTTTGTTCTTAAGTAATCGAAAAGAGCGCATTAGTAACAGAACTGTACAATATATTGTTGATAGAGAATTAACCAAAGCCGGTCTTGATACTTCAAAATATTCGACACATAAATTAAGACATACTGCTGCAACACTAATGTATCAATATGGTAATGTGGATATAAGGGCTCTACAAGAGCTTTTAGGGCATGAAAGCATTGCTACAACTGAGATTTACACTCATGTCAGCAATGAGCAAGTACGTAATGCTGTTGAAAGTAATCCTTTAGCAAATTTATAAATATGGAGAAAACAAAATAATGAACAAAGTAGCAGAAAAAAATAATATAAATAAAATTATTAATGTAACATTGTGTGTAATACTTTTTATTGTACCATTACTAATAACCCCAAGGAAAGTCTATTCAATTCCTTATAATATTTTAAAAATATGTGTATTACTCTTATGTGGGCTCATACTGTTAATATGCCTAATTTTAAAAAGAAAAGAATTAAAATTTGACTTAATAGATAAAACATTATTAGCATTTTATGCTCTAATAATATTAAGTACTATATTTTCAATTAATATTTCTAAATCCATCATTGGTGAGCGAAATAGATATGAAGGAATTTTAACATTTACAACGTATTTTTTAACCTATTATTGTGCTAAATACTATTTCAGTTATAATAAAAAATTAAAATATTTTGCCATTGCAGTTGTACTTATCTCCTCAGTTATTGGAATATTACAGTATTATAATATATTTCCGTTGTATTATATTTTTAATATTCCATTCGAGCCAGCCTTTGCCTCTTCTACATTTGGAAATAGGAATTTTTTTGGTAGCTTTTTATCTATTTGTGTACCTATTTTTATGGCACTATATATTATAAAAAGAAAAAAAGTTTATTTGATAACAAGCTTAATTTCATTTTGGGCAATGCTTGTAAGTATGACTAGAAGCTCATGGATTGGATTAGCAGTTGCAACTATTTTTGGATTGATATTCATAATTAAGAATTTTAACAAAGAAATTTTAAAGCGTACAATCCACATTGTTATAGGTTTTACAATTATATTTATATTTGTATTAATTCCACCACCATTTATTGCAGATTATATTGATGTAAACACTTTAAACGGAAGACTATCTTCACTTGGCAAGGATTTGGGGGCATTACTTGGAAGTGATACAGAAAAGGGTGATTTGGGTAGTGGTAGAATTAGAATTTGGACACTAACTTTAAAAGAAATTGCAAGCTCTCCCCTTTTAGGAACTGGACCAGATACTTTGGTTGATGGATTAAACAAAAATGTTCGTAATGAGCATATTCAATTTATGCTTGATACTCATCAATATATAGATAAAGCTCATAATGAATACTTACAAATAGCTGCCACAATAGGCATACCAGCAATGATAGTATATTTAGCATTTTTGGCACAAATACTAGGTAGTCAAAAGAAGCAGATATTTAAAGATAATTCAACATTTATTTTAATTATTCCAATTATATCGTATATTGTACAAGCATTCTTTAATATAAGTACAATAGGAGTTGCACCTGTATTTTGGGCATTATTAGGCTTAGTACAAAATCAAACTTTTAAAAATGGACTACATTGTAATGAAAATAAATTATTAGATGAAAAGTAAAATTCGGTGACAGATCTAAACCTGTCACCTGATTATATAGTATATCCATTTATATTCATAGCAAAATTGGCTCTATCTGCTCCCTATCTAAAGCCTTCTCTATTGTAGGAATTAAATATTTAAAATCTGCAACTAATGAGCGAGGTTTTGTTATAGGATTATCTTGCTTAAATGGTACAAAAAAATAATTGTTCCTATTAAGTAGTTTTCCTATATTCTCTGCACTTCCAGATAATCCATCGTTTGTTGATATTGCAAGTACAACAGGATTATTATTCCTTAAGTGAGATTTTGCTGCCATAAGAACTGGCGTATCCGTTATTCCATTTGCAAGTTTTGCAATTGTATTGCCTGAGCATGGAGCTATGACCATAACATCTGTTAATTTTTTTGGACCGATTGGCTCTGCTCCTTGAATGGTATGGATAATTTCTTCTTTACCTGTTATTTCTTTTACAGTATCAATGTACTCTTTTGCTTTTCCAAATTTAGTATCTAATTTATATGAATTATATGACATAATTGGCAATATGTCAGCATTTTCTTTTTTTAGCTTTTTTAATTCTTCTATAACTGCTTTAAATGTACAAAATGAGCCAGTAAAAGCAAATCCGACTTTTTTTCCTTCTAATTTCAAAAACAACACTTCCTTTCCAATAACATATTTATATATAATATGCTTTTATGTAAAGTAAAGTGTTGTTGTTTAATAAGGTTAATGGCTTCTATTCGCAATTATTACCTCATTCATTTCCTTAACTATTTTATTTAAAATTTCTTCTTTTATTTGATGCGTTGTCAGATTAATCATAGATTTAGTATCTACATAGCATGTTGCAACTATAGCAAGTCCTTTTTTGAATTCTTTAGATTCAATATTTACATTTCCACTATCATCTAAAAAATATTTATTTGTAGCATAACATTCTATTTTATATTTTTGCCCATTATTCATTTTACAAGGTAAAATAAACATGTTTCTAATATAAACATCTTCCCCATTATTTAATAAGATATCATAAGCAAATGTAGCATAACCAAGCTGCTTATTTATATCATACTGACCTGGCAAATTACCATTGGTGTAATATTTAGCATCTAATATAGCTACCATATTATTTTCTTTTACTATGGTATCTGGTCTCATTGGCACATTATATTTTTGAGGATATTTTGATTTTAAATCACTCATAAAATAATAAGTCGTTCGTGGCTGAAGTTCTTTTTTGTTCTTTATTCCACTAAATTTTAAGTCAATAATTTTCTCCCAAACATACTCAAAATTCTTAGTGCCTATCTCTATTATTGTATTTTTGGTGTTTACTATATCTATACAATTAGTGTTCTCAATAAAAGATATTAGGTAGTGTAAGCATTCTTTTTTCGAATCCATATTTTGAAATTCTAATTCACGTCTTAAAATGTTAAGCATTTCTAAATCTGAAAAAGGTCTAGGTGAAATTGGAAAATTAAATTTAAAAAACGGACCAATTATTTTTGCAATAAATCCTAAACAATATTTCTGTATTTTTTGAACTTCTCCCTCATACCTATAATTTATTTTATCAGAGTATATTTCTAAAGGAAAGTTTAATAAATTATTATTTCTAATTGTTTTTTTCCAATTAATTTTTCCTTCTGCATTATTTTTTGTATTAACTATAGTTTCTTTATATAAGCCATTTTTTAAATAACTTTCAATTAATTTTACTGCAGCAAAAATCGCAAAAGTATTTCCTTTGTTAAATTTATCAGCATCATTGTTATGATATAGGGCAAGAATATTTAAAAAGTTATATATTTCTTTTCTATTATAAGCTTCTTCAGCATTATACCCTATTGGAAAACATAAAGTTAATTTTTCTTGGTTGTTTTTTATTTCTATTTTTAACCCTACAAATTCATTAGCTGATGAATTTACAACTATATTTACTGACTGTTTTCTAAATGTCTTTTCTGTTTTTATCATAATAATTAATTATTCTCCTTATTATATTCTCTAAGTGGAATTAATAAATTATTTAAGCTATCAGAATCTTCTCTTAGTACATCTACTAATTTTTCCAAAGCATTTATCCTTTCATCTTCAATCAATTCGCTATGCTCTGCTTTAAAAACATCATTCCATAAATATCTCATAACTTTGTTTAAAAATCTCTCTCTTATTTTTATATTGCTTTGATTATTATCTAAATAATCTATATTTTCTTTTCCACATAACATATTAGCAGAAATATAAAATTTTCCTAATTGTTTATCTTCTTTGCTCCAAATATTATTTGAGCTCAAAATAGCATTATTGATTGCTTTACGAAATGTATCCCATTTAGTGTTAAATCCTTTAATATTATCGCTTTCGAATTTTTTTGCTTCTGCTGTCACTAGATTATTATCTTTTAAAAAGTTTTCTGTTACTGGCACATATTCCCATCGTCTTGCAAAGGCGGTATCTAAATTAAATACGTTTTGGTCAGATGTATTAATTGTGGCCAATATAGTCAAATTACTAGGTAATTTTATTTTTGTATCTAGGCTCAATTTTTCGTCATCATCTTCTATTTTTTCATTTATACAATCTATAATAAAATCATTGTTGATTATATAAGTTTCATCTTCTCTATCCAGTATTTGAAAAATATCACCAAAAATAGCTTCTGCGTTTCCTCTATTCATTTCCTCAATAACTAAAACAAACTGCTTATCTTTGTTTAATATTGCCTTTGTTAAAATTCTTGTAAAAGGTCCTGGAATTGGAGCAATTTTTGCATCAGCTCTTAATTTATAAGTACCAACAAAATCTGTATAAGAATATTCTGGATAAAAAACAATCCTCTCGTAGTTTGTTTCTTCTATATCATATAGAAGGTAATGAGTAATAAAATAACTCTTACCTGAGCCAGGGACACCATGATAAATGACATTTTTTCCCCTCACATCTTCAAAAAGTAAGTTTACTTCTTTATTTTTCTTTTTGTTATTTAACATTTTTTTTAAGTCCTCCTTATATGTCCATTTCACACCCACTTCATGCTCCATGTACATCCAATTAAAAATAGAAAACACTTTTCCGCTATTAATTTTAGTTTTATTTTGCTCTACTCGTAATTCATTTATAGCATCATGAATTTTAATATATTTATCTTTGACTTTTGCTAAACTATTTCTATTAATATATTTTTCCATAACTCTTGGATAGCATGCTATAATTCGCTTTAAAATATCTATTTTTAATTCTAACTCTTCATTATTAATATTATAGTCATATAAATTTATTAATTTAATATTATCAAACTCTTCTATATATTCTTTATTATAATCCTGTTTTTTGGCAATTTTTATAGCTTCGTCAAATAAATATTTTTCCATTGTTTCTATTTTGTTTTCAATTTCAATAGAACTTGAATCGTTTGAATTACGTCCATTATATCCCTCCAAATAAATTTCTTGGTTTTTAGTATAAAAATTCAATCCTTGGCCAATTTGTAATGTAAATTGTTCTTTGTCAAATTCACTAATAATAATATAATACCCTGTTGTTCTATGCTTTACATTTTCATTTAACATCTCTTTTATGCTTATATTTTTGTCATTTTCTGGTTTCAAGTTATAACTGTTTAATGTATTATTAAATGATATATTTAGCTTTTCTTTTCGTGCATCATTTGGTCTATCTTTGAAATTTATATAAATTATATAATCATTGTTTTCATTTTTTATAACATTTTTAAACTTACTTTCTATATATCTTTTATATTCTTCTCCAGGCTCATAATTTTTATGTAATTCGTTAATTAATTCAATTAAAGTATATTCTTTATCCACTATACATTACTCCCTTTTGACTATTCTAAATATCCCTCTATTATATTTTTTACTTTAGGTAAAAGATAATGGCTACCTCTCCTATTTTCTACATTCTCTATCATGTTAATTGTTAATAGTTGCTCATTTGCTTCATCACTTATTACAATTGCATTAAACCAGCCTAACTCTTCTCCCTCTTCTTCCTTAGAAGCTTTTAATTCAGCTGTACCAGTTTTTCCTGCAATTGTCACACCTCTTATTTGTGCTTCATGTCCTGTGCCATTACTGTTTTCTACTACCTGTATCATATCATCTCTTATTTCTTCTGCTGCTTCTTCTGTAAATGCATTTTCTACTGCATATTCTGTTTCTTCCCCATATTCTATGTATGGCTTTATCATATTACCATCATTTACAAAAGCTGAATAAATAGATGCCATATGCAATGGATTTACTAAAACTTGACCTTGACCATATCCAGAATCTGCAAGTTGCACTTCTGATGAGAATTCATTATTTTCACCAAATTGTGAGCTTGACATACCAATTGGAAAATCAAGTGATTTATCAAAACCAATATTTAATAATTGTTTTGATAAAGTGTCTGAACCTATTTTTATTGCAGCCTTTGCAAAATATATATTATCCGAGTAAATTAATGCATTTCTCAAATTTGCTGCTCCCGAATAAGTAGTAAGCGTTGTTACTTTATAATCGCCCCAACTTGAATTGTTTTGCCAACTTGTGCCACTTGTACCAAAGTTCTCATCTGCTGTAAAGCTATTTGTTGTTAAACCTATAGCACCTGTCACAGGTTTAAATGATGAGCCAGGAGCCCATGTACTTTCGTATCTAGTAAACATAGGTGTATTCTCATCTGAGCTTAATGTATTCCATTCTTCATCAGTAAATCCAGTTATGAAACTATTTGAATCAAAACTTGGAGTACTAACCATCGCTAATACCTCTCCAGTCTTTGGATTCATAGCTACAGATAGTCCATTATCTCCATCAAATTCATTAAATATTTCTTTTTGTAATTCAATATCTATTGTAGTTCTTATATCCTCTCCATCTTCAACATCTGTCTCTGCAATAGTTTTTAATGTGTTTTCATTTGCATCTACAATATATATTCCTGTGCCATTCTTTCCTCTCAATCTATCTTCAAAAGCAAGCTCTAGCCCGGTCTTTCCTATTGTGCTACTTTCTGTGTACCCCTCACCTTTATGAGCCTGAAGCTCCTCAGCACTTATTCCACGTATATATCCAACCAAATGCGCTGCAATCTCTCCATAAGGATATTCTCTTACTCCATCTTCGTTTGTTGTTGCAAGCACTTCTCCATTCCTGTCTAATATGTCTCCCCTACTTCCTGTAGTAGAATATACACGTACTTTATAGCTTTCCTCCAAATCAGGGAAAATCAAATTTGAATACCAATTTATATAGTATTTATTATCATCTTGCCTATCAAAAGTCATTGTAAATGGATATGATAACTCTCCAGCTAAAGTGTCAAAAGACATTGTGTATGTCACTGTATATGATGAGTTTTTCTTATCAATATTAACTGCTAAATCACTAATAGCTATATTTGCTGCCTCAATACCTTCATAGATATTTTTATTTCTTGCAATATATGTATCTTTATCAACTCTTGAATTAGTAGACTCAGATAGTAATGTGTACATTCCTTCATAATCTTTATTATTTAAATAAGATATGTAAGCATTTAATACTTCATCAGGTGTGTTCTGGTCCAAATTAGAAATAATGTACCAAGTAACTCCACCTGCAATAAGGAGCAGAACTACGATGACTGAAATAATAATTGCTACTTTTTTAGATTTTTTATTATTTTCCTCTTCCATAAATTTCCTCCTTGTCGCTATAGGGACAGGCTTAAAAACGACATAGTTGTCGTTTTTGGGACAGACCTGTTTTATACTATGCGATATAATTATTAACTTTTATATTTATTTTATCAATTTGTTGATTTAGCTTTGTTTTCATTTTACTAATAATAGGTATCTTGTTAAGTAAACTATATATTCCACGTCTAATTAAGTCAATTAATAAGCAAATTATAAATACTGCAATTATTAATAAAAACGTATATGGTATCATCAAAAGTGAATTTCCATAATTCATTACTCCATCATATCTCCAAAGAGACCTAAAGTGTATATTTTCTTGAATAATATATATAGAAAGTACAGATGGTGATATTAGAGTGATAAATTTACTTAGCTTTGTTGGTTTAATTTGTATTGTCTTAAATTTCATAAACAATAATACTGCCATGATAATTATTAAAATATTAGAAAAATCCAAGAATTTATTATTAATATTAAATAATACTACTAAAACTATATTTTGCGGAAGAATTTTTATTAATGTTGATACAGTAATATTTAAACAAGCAAATATGATTGCCACTAATAAATATTTAGTAAAGTATTTTTGTTTAGGCTTAATCTCTACAAATTTCCTTAAATAAGCTCCAATTATATAGTACATTATAACTGGAAATAAATTTCCTATATAAGTATAGATACTATTCTTAAAAGCTCTATATTTACATCACGTTTTTTTGCTTTTTGATTTGTATTATTCTCCATTTATTTTCCCTTTTATTTTTCTAATCTATTTCTATTTTACCAAATCCATTGTTTCTCTTGCAATCATCAATTCCTCGTTTGTAGGAACAACATAAACTTTAACTTTAGAGTCTGGTGTTGAGATTTCAACTTCTTCTCCTCTGCAATTATTCTTTTCTTCATCTATTTTTACTCCTAAAAATCCTAAATAATCGCAAATTCCTTTTCTAACAGCAATACCATTCTCTCCTATTCCTGCTTCAAAAGTAATAACATCTACGCCATTCATTTGAGCTGCAAATCTACCAATGTATCCAGCAACTTGATACATAAATACATCCATTGCAAGCTGAGCTCTTTTATTTCCTTCGTTTGCAGCTGCTTCTACATCTCTGTCATCACTACTAACTCCTGAAATTCCAAGCTTTCCAGATTTTTTGTTAAGTAATGTTTCCATATCTGCTGGTGATATATTTTCTTTTTCCATTAAAAATGTTACAACTGAAGGGTCTAAGTCTCCAGACCTTGTACCCATTGGTATTCCTCCAAGTGGAGTTAATCCCATAGATGTATCAACACATTTTCCGTCTTTTATAGCACATAAACTTGCTCCTTGACCTAGGTGACAAGAAATTATTTTTAAATCTTCTATAGGTTTATTCATTATTTCAGCAACTCTTTTTGATACAAATTTATGAGATGTACCATGTGCACCATATTTACGAACTTTATATTTTTCATAATATTCATATGGTATAGCATACATATATGCTTTTTCTGGCATTGTTTGGTGAAATGCTGTATCAAATACTACAACATTTGGTTTGCCAGGTAATGCTTTTTGACATGCATATATTCCTTGTAAATGAGCAGGATTGTGCAATGGAGCAAACTGAATTGCATCTTCTATTCCTTTTATTACTTCATCATCGACTAATACAGACTTTGTAAATTTACTTCCTCCATGAACTATTCTATGACCTATAGCATCTATTTCATCTAAATTTGAAATTACGCCATAATCTTTATGTAATAGTTGCTCTATAACGATTTCCATACCTTCTGCATGGTTTTTAATATTCTTCTCTATTTTATACTTTTGTCCTCCTACCTTATGTGTTAAGAAAGAACCTTCTAATCCAATTCTTTCAAAATATCCTTTTGCCATAACTTCTTCTGTTTCCATATCAATTAATTGATATTTTAATGATGAACTTCCACAGTTTACTACTAAAATTTTCATTGTAAATCCTCCCTTTTAGTTTTTTTATATTTTTTGAAAGACAATCTTTCAAATTAACCACTACTATAAAATAAATTTTCTTAGCTGTTTGCTTGTACAGCAGTAATTGCAACAACACCTACTATGTCGTCACTATTGCATCCTCTTGATAAATCATTCACTGGCTTTGCAATACCTTGGCACAATGGGCCATAAGCTTCTGCTTTAGCTAATCTTTGTACTAATTTATATCCAATATTTCCTGCATCCAAATTTGGGAATATTAAAGTGTTAGCTTGTCCTTTAATTGGGCTGCCAGGTGCTTTGCTAGCATTTATTTCTGGAATAATTGCTGCATCTAGTTGTAATTCTCCATCGCAAATTAAATCTGGCATTTTTTCCTTTAATAATTTTGTACCTTCAACAACCTTTTCAGTTAATTCCGAATGAGCGCTTCCATGTGTAGAATATGATAGCATTGCTACCTTTGGCTCTTTTCCCACTAATTGCTTAAAGCTTTCACTAGAAGATATAGCTATTTCTGATAATTCATCAGGAGTTGGATTCTCTACTAAACCACTGTCTCCGAATACAAAAATGCCATTTTCTCCATATTCACAATTAGGAACAACCATTAAGAAAAATGCTGAAACAAGTTTTGTTCCTGGAGCTGTTTTTAAAATTTGTAGTGCTGGTCTTAAAGTATTTGCTGTAGAATGACAAGCACCTGATACTAAACCGTCTGCATCTCCTTGTTTTACCATCATAGTCCCAAAATACATATTATCTTTTAACATTTCTCTTGCTTTTTCAATTGTCATGCCTTTTGCTTTTCTTAATTCATAAAAAGCATTAGCATATTCTTCAAATTTTTCTGATGTTTGTGGATTTATTATTTCTATCCCCGTTATATCAATTTTATTTTCTTTTGCTAACTTAATTGCATCTTCTTCATTACCAATAAGAATAACATTAGCAAATCCTTCCTTCTTTACTTTTTCTGCTGCTTTTAATACTCTTTTATCTTCACTTTCTGTTAATATAATTGTTTTAATATTTTGTCTTGCTTTTTCCTTTATCTCATCTATAAATGACATAAAAATAGTACCTCCTTAAATCACAAAATAATACCTATATTATATATGTTATTTAAGAAAAGTACAAGCATTTTTTTAAATTAATAATATCTATAATTATTGCTCATATTTTGCATATTTGAGTTATTTGAAAAATTATTTGAAGTATTAATATTATTGTTAAAATCAAATAACATGTTGTATGGTAAATTTGAGATTGTTATAAATTTAATAGAATAAATATCAGCATATGTTACGACATCACTTTCTAAGGCTCTAAGCAATATATAACTTGCTCCTACATCTAGCAAAATACCAGTTCTATCAACCAAGTTATTTGTTCCAATTAAGAATTCTACTCTCATTAGTTTTCCTATGTTTTCCCTTAAAAAAGCTGGTGTATAAATATTATTTGTAAGTATTTCTGGCGAATTTTGATTAATGTTTACATTCCTATTTTCTTGAAATTCTTTTGTTTCGATACTTTTTTCACTTTCCATTTAACAAAATATCCTTTCTTAAGAAACTAATTTATTTCAATTAATTTCTTACCTGATTTTAAGTTTTGCGGTAAACTTATAAAACCTGTTTAAGTAAAATCTCTATATTATATGTTTTTTTTCAAAATTTGTTCATTAGTTTGTCTACGTATCTGCATATAGGGCAGTCGGTCTATAGAAACAATGCTCCCCTAGTCTTGTATGAAATGTACCAGAGCCATTAGAAGGAAAAGTACTTCCACATGATGGTCTGAAAGGATTTAGATACCATAAGCATTCAACTATTTCGTTTAATTTGTTGCCAGCCAATGCCCAATCTGCAATTTCATAATGTACATCAGTAGGATTCATATTATATATATTTTGTGGATTATACTGACCATTTATTGTTTCTCTTACGCAATCAAACTGGCCAGGCTGAAATATAATATTGCGTATGCTACCTCCTTGTGACACTCTTGAATATTCACCTTCTACAGCCTGTACTCTGTTCATAATTACAGTTGCAACTGCTTTCATACCATTGTCTCCTTCACCGTCCGTGCCTCACATTGAACTACCCTTGCAATTAACTCCCTGTCAGAATATGCCATATCCTCCTCCATTAAAGAAATTCTTTTTTCTAGATATTATATTCATTAATTTTGTTTAATGTGAGATTTCCTTATAGAATTATAGTTGTCAAAAATTTTTAATATTAAAGAAACTTTCTATGCATACTAGCATTTTTTTAATATTTATTGTATAATATATTTGTCACATGCGAGTATGCTGGAACTGGCAGACAGGCACGTTTGAGGGGCGTGTGCTTTAAAAGCGTATGGGTTCAAGTCCCATTACTCGCACCAATAATAATTTTTTGTAACAACGTAGTAAAATGGAGACGTTATATGAATTTAACTTACAAAATAAAAGAAAACGATAGTTATAATAATATAAAAGAATTACTAAAAGCCTATTTTAAAATATCAGATAGGCTTTTATTGAAATTAAAGAAAAATAATAAGATAAAGTTGAACGACAAAGAAACAAATATTAATTCTCCCCTATCTTTTGGCGACATTATAGAAGTTTTAATTGATTTTGAAGAAGATAATTCTAATATCATACCTGTAAAAATGGCTTTAGATATAATTTACGAAGATGATGCATATTTAATAGTTAACAAACCTGCTGGCATACCAATTCACCCATCAATGGAACATTTTATAGATAGCTTATCAAATGGTATAAAATATTATTTTGACTCAATTGATTTAAAGAAGAAAATTAGAGCAGTAAATAGATTAGATAAAAACACATCTGGATTAGTCATTTTTGCTAAGAATGAATATATACAAGAATGCTTAATAAGGCAAATGAAAACTGAAAATTTTTATAAAGAATATATTGCACTTTGCGAAGGAGTTTTCGAAAAAGAAAAAGGCATTATAAATGCTCCCATCGCCCGCAAAGAAAATAGTATTATAGAAAGATGTGTTAGTGTTTCTGGAGATACTGCTATTACTGAATATGAAGTTTTAAAATATAATAAAGAAAAGAATTATTCTGTTGTTAAATGTGTGTTAAAAACTGGTCGCACTCATCAAATTCGTGTTCATATGAGTTATATTGGTCATCCATTACTTGGTGACACGCTATACGGAAATTCCTCAGAGTTAATTAATAGGCAAGGTTTGCATTCATACAAAACTAGCTTTATTCATCCAATATATAATAAGAAAGAACAATATATTGCTAACATTCCAAATGATATGCTTAGTTTGATTTAAGTATTTCTCAAAAGCCAGCAGAGCTTATCTGCTGGCTTTTATTAATTTATATATTAATATCCCAATTTTTTGTATATCTTTTGTTTTATTGTAAGAACTATTACATCTATCACAGCAAATACAATAAATATTCCAAATTCTCTTGTGTTTATACTTGTTATTTGTAATATGTTTCTAAACAAAAATACTGCTAAGAAAAATCCCACAAATGTTGTACTAAATAAAAATACACGTAATTTGTTAAATGGTAAGCACACCTCTAAAACTGCCATTATGCTAACAAATCCAATTAATAGATACATAATTGTTACTAATTGAGCTTGTGCAATATTTAAAACTGGTGCCATAAATGTAAGGAACACTATATTAAGCATTATTACAATTGCAAATGGTGCTGCATTTCGTAGTACTGTATGCAAAAACACACCTCTCACAGGCTTGCTATTTGGCTCAAATGAGATAAATAGTGATGTATATGCCTCAATTACTAAATCTATTAATGTAATTTGTATTGGTAAAAATGGGAAAGCTGTATTTGTTAATATACAAAAGACTGTTAATAGCACAGAATATATAGTTTTAATAAAGAATATTCTAGCAACACTTGTAAGGTTATTAACAACTCTTCTTCCTTCCATTAAAACATCTTTAAGCACGCTAAAGTCTTGGTTTAAAAGTACAATTTGAGATACTTGTTTTGCTGCATCATTAGCTTCTGGTAAGGTAATACTGCAGTCAGCTTCTCTTAAAGCTATTACGTCATTAACCCCATCGCCTGTCATTGCTACTTGATGTCCCTTTGCTTGTAGTGCCTTTACAATAATACTCTTTTGATGAGGTAGTACTCTCGCGAAAATACTATATTTATCTACTATATCTACAATATCTGCATCAGAATCTAATGTTGATAAATCAATATATGATTCATAATCTTCAAGTCCTGCCCTTTTAGCAATAGTTGATACAGTAACAGGGTTGTCTCCGGATATGATTTTTATATCAACTTCCTGGGTTTTAAAATATCCAAGCATTTCTTTTGCATTTTTTCTTAGTGGGTCTGCTAAAACAATTGAAGCTACAATAGCTAACTGCGGTAATTCTTCTAATTCTGGGTCTAGTTCTTCTTTAGTATAAGCAACACATAATGCTCTTTTTCCATCTTTTTGAGCAGCTGCTACACTTTGTGGTAATTCTACTCCAGCTTTAGCTACCAATCTTTCTGGTGCCCCAACTATTATACTTCCAACATCTTTCAAAGTGACACTACTCCATTTTCTTTCGGATGAAAATGATATATCACTTATTTTTTCATATTTTACCTCTCCTTTAAAGTGATTTTTAAGCGCCATAAAAGTTGCATTGCTATCATCTGTTAACTTCACATATGAATTCATTATATTATCAAAACTGTCTGGTAAAACGCTTTCATCATATTTTTCAACATCTATCACCTTCATTTTTCCTTCAGTAATAGTACCAGTTTTATCTAAGCATAAAGTATCCACATGTGCTAAAGTTTCTACACTATATAAATCTTGAACTAGGACTTCTTTTTTAGCAAGTTTAATTACGCCAGACTCAAGAGCAATACTTGTCAATAGCACAAATCCTTTTGGAAGCATTCCCAAAAGTGCTGCAGCGGTTGCTATAACTGATTGTTGCAACGTTGTCTCTCTAAAAACAAATGCTTGCACAAACAATATAACTCCTGCTGGGATAATAACGAAGCTTGTAAAGTTTGTAACTTTTTTCATTGAATTTAAGAGCTCAGAATTAACTTTTTTGTGTTTCTTTGTAGCATTTATAATTTGATTTGCGAAATTGTCGTCTCCTACTTTCTCTATTTTTGCATAACATTTTCCACTTACAACATAACTACCTGATAAAAGCTTTGCGTCCTTTTCCTTTAAAATAGTATCAGATTCACCAGTTAGGAGCGACTCATTTACTTCTATTTCTCCATTTATTACATATGCATCAGATGGAATCTGGTCACCTTGTTCAAGTAAAATCACATCATCTATGACAATTTCATTTATATGGACTTCTTCTTGTTTTCCATTTCTTATAACTTTTGTTTTAGCAACTGTTAAAATTGATAATTTCTTTACTAGATTTTTTCCATGAATTTCTTGTATTATTCCGATTAATACATTAATAATAATTATTAGAATAAAAACCATATTTGTGTACGCATGTACACATGCTAATGCAATTGCAATTATTAAGTTAAATAAGTTAAAAAGTGTACAAACATTATCTCTTACAATTTGCCAATTGGATTTTAGGTTATTTGTATTCGAATTATTTACCTTTCCCTCTTCAACTCTCTTTTGTACTTCTTCACTTGTTAATCCTTTTATTTCTTCCATTTTATAGTTTCCTTTCTTAATTTTCTACAAAGCTGCTTTTCCTATTATACAATTAACCTTGCCTTTTGACAAGACATTATTTAAAAATTAATATTTTTTATAAAATATGCTAGACTTTTTTTTGTTTTTTGTGTATGATTATATAGTATTAAATAATTTGTGTGTTAGCGAAAGATAAACTTTCGACTTTTGTTGATTGGAGGATTAAATATGTTAAAATTTTCAAAAAAAGTAAAAATTATATTCATTTTATTTATTATATTAATAGGTATCAATACTATAGTTTTGGCAACAGATATAAATATGAACTTGCCATCTGATGATGTTACTACATACGAAAATGGTACTGGAACAAACAATATTGATGACACTACTTCAACAAATGAGATACAAAATGACAATAGAGATATTACCGATGCAACTGATATGAGTGAGCCACAAGATGATGTTGGTGGAACTGCTGCCCCATCAGATGTTAGCAGTATAGCACAAGAAAATATGAGTTTTTCAAATATTTTAAATATTTTATTAATTGCAGTAGGCGTAATTTTAATATTATTAGCAATTGCAATATTAATTAGATTAAGGTCATAATAAAAAATCTAGAACTTACCGAAACATGGTAACAGATTAAAATTTGTTACCATGTTTTATTTTTTTGTATATTTTATTTTAAAAAAGCAATAATATAAATAGAGATATTCTTTTAAATGCTCAAAACATAATTTCATATATAAGGAGGTCTAAAATGAAAAAAAGATTTTTATTCACTTTAGTTGCAACCATTCTATTTTTATCTATCGCAATCTCTTCTTTTGCTATGGGTAATATGGCCAATGATGTAAGAAACTTTGTAGGTGGAACAGAAAATACTATAGAAAATGTTGGAAATAATGTGGCAGGTGGAATAAAAAATGGTTTCAATACAGTTGAACATGGGGCTGAAAATGTTGCTTCTGACATGAAGTCTGGAGCACAAAAAGCCGGAAATTCAGTTATGGGTATGACAACAAATAATAATAATGGCGGATACACTGCAACAAGAACATCTGGAAATGCAGCGATAGCAGGAATGTCAACTAATACTTGGACATGGATTATAGTTGGTATAACAGCTGCAGCTATAGTTATTCTTGTTTGGTCATATATAAAGCAAAAAAATAAAAACGACATTTATATTGACTCTGATGAATTATAAAAAAGCAAAATTTAAATATTGACAGCTATTTTTCAATTAAAGCTAGTAAAACATAGGGATTGATTTTAAAATATGTTCCTATGTTTTACCGGCTTTTTCGTTGTTTTCTAAATAAAAAAATGATATAATATTATTAGTTTGATTCTAATTAATAAATTACATTTTAAGCAATAGTAATTATAATATAAAGCAAAAAGGAATGATAAATTATGAAAAAGAAAATTGTGGCAACCAATCCAACCGCCAGACATAACTATACTATAGAAGATACATATGAAGCTGGAATTGTCCTTACAGGTACTGAAATTAAATCTATACGTAATGGAAAAGTTAATTTAAAAGATAGCTATGCCAATATAAAGAATGGTGAAGTTTTCATTTATGGAATGCATATTGGACCATATGAGCATGGAAACATATATAATAAAGATCCACTAAGAACAAGAAAGCTCTTATTAAACCGAAGAGAAATAAATAAACTTACTGGACTTATTAAGCAAAAAGGTCTTAGCCTTGTCCCTATTTCTTTATATTTCAATGGCAATTTTTTGAAAATAGAGCTTGGAGTTGGTAAAGGTAAAAAACTTTATGATAAGAGACAAGATATAGCTAAAAAAGATGCTGAAAGAAGAATGCAAAAAGCAATGCGAGCAAATGAAAAAAGCTGAGTCGAAGCAAAAGGACAAGTCATGAAACATATATAAAAAGTTTTACGACCTGTCCTTTTGCTTCATTTATGCCTTATTGCTTGAGCCAAAAACGTCTCTTATTTTATGCTCAACAGTTTCTTTTATTAGTTCTCTTGCAGGCGTTAGATAAGCCCTTGGGTCAAATTTTGATGGTTCTTCCATAAATACTTTTCTAATAGCTGCAGTCATAGCTAATCTTAAATCTGTATCAACATTTATTTTTGATACTCCAGATAAACTCGCTTCATGTAATATTTCATCAGGTACACCTTTTGCACCTGGTATATCTCCCCCATATTTGTTGCATTGCTCTACAAGCTCTGGTATAACAGTTGAAGCTCCATGAAGAACTATAGGTGTATTTGGTATTCTTTCTTTTATTTGTTTTAAAATATCAAATCTTAACTTTGCTTCTCCCTTAAATTTATATGCGCCATGGCTTGTGCCTATTGCTATTGCTAACGAATCACAACCAGTTCTTTCTACAAATTCTTTTGCTTGCTCTGGGTCTGTGTACATTGCATCATCAGCTGCTACATTTACGTCATCCTCTATTCCAGCTAATTTTCCAAGCTCTGCTTCAACTACCACTCCTTTAGAATGTGCATAATCTACTACTTTTTTAGTTAATGCTACATTCTCCTCAAAATCATATTTTGAGCCATCTATCATTACTGATGAAAATCCGTTATCAACACACATTTTACATGTTTCAAAATCTGGGCCATGGTCTAAATGCAAAGCTAAAGGTATATCATATTCATCCAATGCTGCTTCCACCATTTTTCTTAAATATCCAACCCTTGCATATTTAATTGCACTTGAAGATGCTTGTAAAATTACAGGCGAATTTTGTGCTGCTGCCGCATCCACTATTCCTTGTATTATTTCCATATTATTTACATTAAAAGCTCCAATTGCGAACTTTTCTTTCATTGATTTTTCAAACATATCCTTTGTTGTTACTAATGGCATAAAAAATTCCTCCTTTAAATTTGATAGAATTATTTTATTTCTAATCTATTTTTTTGTCAAGCATTAATTAACATAAAATTAAATCTTGTTTTTTTCCTCCGTCCCCAAAAACAAGATTTAGAAAAGCGAGAAACAGGTTTTATCTGCTCCTCGCTCAATGGTTTTAGTAAGGGATGAATAATATCCTATCCCTCAATCTCTTAACACTTTGCTTACAAAATCTTACTTGCTATTGTACTAAGCTCACTCCTAACAGACTCACTGTTTTTCAGAGAAATTTGCCAGCACTGTGGAATCCCCTTCATCTTTTCCGAAAGATAAACCAAACCGTTATATCTTTCGTTTAACTTTGGATTATCCACCTGTGTTGGGTCTCCTAAGAAAATAAACTTAGAGCCTTCTGCGTGTCTGGTGACAATTGACTTAATGTCACCTGGGTCAATATTCTGCGTTTCATCTATGATGAACAAAGAATTCACAATCGTACGACCTCTCAAGAATCCAATTGGTTGGACTTCAATCAGACCCTTTTCAAAATAGTATTCTCCATTCTCATAACTAGGTTTTTTGCTTTTACCGTTAATAAGAATAGAAAGATTGTCTTTAATTCCTCCAAGATATGGAGAAATTTTATCTTTCATATCTCCAGGCAAAAAGCCTAGTCTCTCATTACCAACAGTTTCAGATGGAGTTGCGACAAGGATTCTAGAATATGTCTCCTCCTCGACTCCTTGCAAAGCTGCTGCCAATGAGCAGAATGTTTTGCCTGTACCAGCGCCTCCTTTAACAATTACCAGTGGTGCTTTTGTCCAATCCATAAGCAAACATTCCATAAGCATTCTTTGACCAGCATTCTTGGCTTTCACTCCGTACGGAAAGTTTTTATCCCAAAAAACCAGCGGAACAATTTTCTCTCCATCATACCTGCCAAGTGCAGTTTGAGTAGAATCTACAGCACTAATTTCAGTAAACATATTGTGTATCCAAGTAATTTCAGAATCTTTAATTACATCTGAAATTGCAAGATATTTTTGCTCAAAGAAATCGTTTATAGCTTTCGCTGTAGTTTCAATGTGAACACGCCCACTGTATTGCTCTGGTGCAGTCGGAAAAAGGTCATCTCTGAAATCTTCAGCATTAATGCCCAAAGCACGTGCTTTTATTCTTATTGCACTGTTCTTGGACACGAGAATAATTTTTTGGCTTTTATTCTCTTGCTGCAAGCCAACACAAACTTGAAAGATTCGCCTATCAGTATCATTGATTCCCTCAATATTTATTGGGATATCATAATGGTTTGTAGCTATTTTCAAGATACTACCATTTGCCTGCTTTACACCTTCCTTCATAAGTTTTGCAATGTCAAAAGTTTCAATATAGCTTAAGATACTATCAGCGACCTTCTTTTTCTCTGGCTTACCCCTGTAGCTTTGCAGCTCATCAATAACAGCCAAAGGAATAACCACCTCATTATCAGAGCCAAACCGCATAGTGCTGTCGGCAGAAGAAAGAAGTGAATTAATCCTTAGTACAAAGATTTTCCGCATAATTTATGCTCCTTCCATGCTAAGAAAAATTAGAGTTTTTACTAGAGTACTTACTCCAGCTAAAATATGGAAAAACTCTACTAATAGTATACACCAAATTACGAGTATATGCAAGAATTATTAAATACAATTTATAGCAAAACTTCGGAGAGCAAAAGTCTCTTATGGGCTAAAAGAAGACCTGCTATATCCTAGCAGGTCTAAGGGATTTAAACTTCTGGACCAGTTCTTAAATCAATCCGGTACTTAATTGGTTCAAACTTTATTCCACATTCTGTTAATATTCTCCCTTCACCATTTTTTAGCCTCCGAACAATAGTCGTTTGCCCCTTTTTGTTGGCATAGTGAACATCCTTCAGAATTGAAGCTTTCACGTAATGAATATTACGGAAAGTCCTCGTATGAATGAGGTAGAACCACGGTTCTTTTTCGAAACCTAGCCTTTCAAGTTCTCTTAACTGTTGAGTCGAAGAAATTTTCCAGTAAACATACTTCTCTCCCCTCTTTTTTCTTTCCAAGAGATTGTACCTCATTTTCTTCGCACTCAAGGCTTGGCCTTTCACAACTAAAACCCCTTTCAAATTAAATTTGGTAGAACCTATACTTTTATTATACACCATCTTACGCTAATATACAATAATATTTCTTATTTATTTGCATTTCTATAGCTACTACACATAGATTCGTCTGATTGCTTTGTATTACATCCTATAATAGGTGTCACTATTATTTGCTCCAATTTGCATTCTTGGCATCCTTCATCATTATATTTACAGCTGGTTACTGTACAATTTATTTTTTGATTTTTCTCCATAAAAAATAGCCTCCTTTTTTACTTTTAATAGTATTAGTATGGCTATTTTATTTAATTTTATGAAATTTTTTGAAATTTTATTTTATGTGATTTTTACATTTTATTTATTAAATTTTACTGCTACTATATGTTCTATAACTCACTCAATTCTTTTCATATTTTCGTTTTCAATACAATTGCAGTTCTCAGGCTGTTTAAATCCTAAATACCAACTCATGCCATTTCTATTTTGCCTTATTTCATTTTCTCTATTCATGAGCCCATCAAATGTCGTTGGAGCTGGCATTATTATAGGCTCACATGGTACCCAATTTGCTGGCATTGCTGCATTATTTGAATCAGCTATTTGCAAAGCTTGTAAACTTCTCAATATTTCGGGAATGCATCTTCCCACATTCATTGGATAAATTAAAATTAATCTTATTATTCCTTTATCGTCAATAATATATACATTTCTTACTGTTTCTGTGTTGCTCACATCATTTGATATCATACCGTACTTTCTCGCTATCTCTCCATTTCTGTCAGCTATGATCGGAAAAGGTACTCTTATACCTGTTTTACAAAAAATGTCATAAAGCCAAGCTAAATGCGAAGCATTCGAATCCACACTTAGTCCAATTAAGCATGTATTCATTCTTTCAAAGTATGTATTTGCCCTAGCAAACGAAATTATCTCTGTGGTACATACTGGGGTGAAATCGCCTGGGTGAGAAAAAAGTACTACCCATTTTCCTTTATAATCATTTAATGATATATTTCCCATTGTTGTTGTTGCTTCAAATTCTGGCGCCCTCTGCCCTATTCTAACGTTTCCATTCATCATTATTTCGTAATCCATAAAATATAACTCCTTTCAAACCTAGTCAGTTCATAAATCTTCATTTTGTTTATATATTTTATGAATCATTTGTATATAAGGTTACTATGTTCGCATACATTGTCTGATAATTCCACTTGTTTTGTAACAATTTTATTTATTAAGAACTTCGGGATAATTCTCTTTGCTAGTTACAAATATACCTAACCTACATTGCATTATTCTTGGCCCCCTTCATAACATTTCTAATAAATGTTATTCATAATAGAGGTTGTCTTAGACATCTCTATTATGAAAGGTCCAAGTTGTTATGAAATTTTCTCATTTTCTGGGAAAATAGTTATATTTTTTAAAAAAGTAGAAAAAATCCAATTTTAATTTCTATTAGTAATAAATATGTTTTCTAATAATAGTGTTGATGTTTCATTACATACTACATTTTCTATCAAATTTGTATGATATTTATAATAATTAAAAATAAACCTAAAATATTTGAAAAATTAAATATTTTAGGTTTATTTTTTATATTCACGTTAACATAAAATTGTAATTTATCGCTCAGATGTTATTTAAGTTTTTTGTTTCTTTTACTAACTCATCAAAGTCTGAAATGTAATTTTTATCTTGTATAACTCTATACTTTTTATATTCATCTAAAGCCAATTTATCTGCTATTTCTCTCTTTATTTTTCCGTTATCCTTTAAAATATTATATTCATTAATTTTCAAGAATACTTCTAATTTTTCTTTCCATTCTTGCATTGAAATAATCTTACCTAGTTTTACTTGTCTTTCTGCATAGTCAAGATACATAGATACTAAATTATTTAATTCTGTAATTTCTTCTTGTGAAAGATAGTTTTTGGCTATTGTTACATCTGTTTCAAGTATTTTTCCATCTGGTGCATTTTTCCAAGTTGTTAATCCCATTTTTTCCTTTTTACTACTGGCTCTATTATAAATTATTTCAGGCGCTGTCATGCCAGTAATAGCAAAATGCAACTTATTTTGAACATTTTTATAAAATTCTTGTGTCGTTTCACTATTTTTATCATAATCAAAACTACATTCTTTGTATATATCAGTTATCTTTTGATAAAATCTTCTTTCACTTGCTCTAATTTCTTTTATTTTAACTAATAATTCATCAAAATAATCTTTTCCAAATTTAGGTCCATTTTTTAACATTTCACTATTAACGACAAAGCCTTTTTTTATATATTCTTTTAAAGTTTTTGTAGCCCAAATTCTAAAATCTGTTGCTTCTTTTGAATTTACTCTATAACCAACTGCTATAATTACATCTAAATTGTAAAAATTTGTCTTATATTTTTTTCCATCTGAAGCAGTTACTCTAATTTTTTGAGTAACTGAATCTTGCTCTAATTCTCTTGTTTTAAATATATTTTGTAAATGATATGTTATATTATTTTCTGCCACATTAAATAATTTTGACATTGATTTTTGAGTTAGCCAAAAGTCTTCTTCATTATATAAAACTTCAATAGATATATTTTCGTTATTTTGACTTTGGTATATAATTAAATCTTTTAAATTTTCTATATTGTTCAATATTAGTCACCTCTTTTTTTATTTGTTTCTATTATAAATTTAATATCTTCTATTGCTTTTTCTATATTCATCATTCCATTTCCAATAGGATAGTAAACTGGATACACTTTATATTCTTTTCCTGCAATTATTTTAAGAAAATTTTGTTTTCTGCATTGTGATACAGAAATATTTTGATTTAATACAATAGAACTAACTTGATTTCCTAATGTTATAATGATTTTAGGATCAATTATTTCTATCTCTTTGCATAATAAATCTAAATATTCACTATAAACAGAATTTGGTAATACTCTTGCATCTACTTGTGTACACTTTCCTAAATTAGTTATGAAATACTTATGTTTTTCTACATTTTCATATACTAAATCTGCGAATTTTTCATCCCATTCTTGAGCTTTCTTCGCCATAATATTCTCATATATTTCCTCATCAAGTAATCCTATTCTATAAAATAATTTCCATATATTTTTAGTTCCTATCCATGGAGACCTTCTTCCTCTCCAATTAGGCAATGATGCGATATTTCTACCTGTTGGATTCATAAAAACAAAACAAATATCTGGATTATTAATACATCCACCATTATATATAGATGTTAATTCTTTTGCTCCATATTTTATTTGTAATTTATCATATTCAACTTTTAAATCTTCTAATTGCATAATTTATTGCTCCTACTTACTACAATTATTTACTATAAAATCAATAACATCATCTTCTTTATAGTTCTTTGTATTTCTATTCCTGTCTTCTTCTGTTAAATCGACAAAATATTTATTACATTCTGGCATAATTGACATTGAGTCCAATGGATAACCAGTATTTCTTTTTTCACATGGTTTGTCAACAAAATAGAAATGGCTTTTACTCCAACTATATTCTTTTGGTTCTTTTCCATCATATATTACCATTCCATATACCCATTTAGCTGTTAGCTTTCCACCATATTCTTTAACTAAATTTGAATAATACTTAATCATTTCATCATCATTTAACTCTTTTCCATTTACTCTTCTTACATGAGTTCCTGGTTGCTTTTCAAAATCTTTTATATATAAAGCTGTATCTCCTGCTATTGTTGGTATTTTTGCTATCTTATAGCATGCTTGTGCTTTTATCATAGCATTTTCTGTAACTGTTTTTCCATTTTCATTTACTTTAATGTTAATATTCAACTCATTTGGCGATATTATTTCAATGTCCATTCCTTCTAATCTTTTTTTCATTGATTCTATTTTGTATTTATTTCCAGTTGCATACAATAGTTTTTTCATAAACTTACCTCCTAAATATATTATATACTATAATATATTTCTCCTTGATTTTTGAAATTTAAAATTTCTTTTTTTATTTCATCATCTAATTCTGCAACTCTATAAATATTGTCTCTAATTTTTACCAAAGGATTTATATATCTTTTCTTTCCTTTAGCCTCTACACTATATTTTCCTTTTATTCTTTCTTTGCTCTTATAAACTTTATCGAAATTTTTAAATTTTTCCCATTGTTCTTTTATTTTTGCATTTCCTGTTTCATCTAATATTCTAACAATATCTTCTTCTTTTTGTTTCATAAACATCTTAGGCTCTAATATGCCATCATCCACCGCCATTCTTAAAATATCTGATAAAAAATTATTTGTTATAGTAGAAATACCACCACTCATAAATTTGCCATTATCTAAAACAGCCTTTGTCATTTTCTTAGCTAGCTCTATATCTTGAAAGCACATTTCATCTGATCCGTATTCGTTTTTTGCTATTGATATATCTTTATATATTTTATCTACTTCTTTCCAAGTAAGAATTCCTCTAGCTGTACCTGTGTATAAATTATATTCCAATCTATCTGATGATAATTGTGGCATATCATTATCTGCGATTGGATACATTGCATAATCTGATACTTCTTCTACTTTTATATTATACTTTTTTAATATATCATTTATTTCTTTTGATTCTCTTATAATCTCTTCTGTAGCATTCTCTGTGCTTGTCTGTGTCTCTGCATCATTATTATAATAATCAATCACATGTGAAAAAGTAGGAGTAGCTATGTCATGTAATAGCCCAGCTATAGATTGTTTTATATCGTTGGTAAAATTCCATACAATTAACCCTACACCAACCGAATGTTCAAATCTTGAATAATTGTATTCGAATGTCTGTAATTTATTTGATATATAGTCTCTACCGCAGTTCTGTCCAACATATTTTAACCTTTTCATCTCTTTTGTCTGAATAATTTCATTCATAAAATCTGGCATACTCTGTGAGTATATGCTATGTAATTTTTTTATATTTTCTAAATCTTTTTCCGTTAACTCTTTCATTTCTTACCTTTCCTTTTCTTCCATATCTATATTTCTTACCTCTAAGCATTTATCTCGAAAAAAAGTAATTCCATTTAATCCTTTATTATATGCTTGCAATATATAATTCTGATTTTCTTGCCCACATAAGCTATCATTATATTTTCTAAAACTACCTCTTTCCCTTGATAAGTTTACAGATTCTACTTTACTATAAAAATTAATAAATGTAAATAAATTTTTAGTCAATTCTCTTGTTGCTATGGAATCATATTGTTATTATAAATTTTATTATTTATTATATCTTTAACATTTTTGTTAATAGGTATAATTTTTCTTAATGCTATTTCTTTTAAATTCTGTTTATATATTATTTCGACTTTCACATATACGTTTGAAATCAAATCAGCGTGCAAAGGCACGCTTAATTGATTTCAAACGTAGTCTCAACAATGACAAATGGCAATTATCTTTCAGCCTTCCCCAAATTGTAAGCTCATACGGGGGTAAAATCTCCTGGGTGAGAGAAAAGTACTACCCATTTTCCTTTATAATCATTTAAACATATATTTCCCATTGTTAAGGTTACTTATAATCCAGTAATTTTCAGATTTCTATTTTTTTATTGAATGTATTTTTATACCATTTATTAAGTTGTTTTCTGTTATGGAAAATATAAACCTTTTCTTGATCAACTTTGCTTATTTTTTCTAGGACTTCATTTCTTATAACATTCATAGCTTCCATTCATTAAATAATTCTTCCTATACCATCTAGCGAATTGGTCTTTCGCATCTCCCCAGAATGTTGCTTCTCTTACATAGTCAATTTTTCTTAATTCACTTAAAGTTTTAGTTTCACCATCAGGTATATAAAACCTATCATGCCAACGTCCTCTTGTTCCTCTTGCTTCATATGCAATTGTTCCAGTTCCTCCACCAGAAAATACAATTGCTTTCTTGCCTGATTCACAGAAAGCAAAACAATGTTCTAATCTCGCTTTTCTATTTCTTTCGTTTTTAAACAATTCTAGGAATTTTTCTACTCCTATTTGTTTGTCAAAGTAATGATTATATGGTCCTGGCAATCCTCCTAATGCTTCTATGTATAATCCACTATCCGATTTTAATACGGCTTTGCCTAATTTATTTGCACCATATTCAGCGCTAAAGGCTGCCACCTCTCCACATGTTTCTGCTTGGATTTCTAGTATTTCAAAATCAGGATTAACGATTTCTATATTAAAGCCATACTTTTTTCCAAAAAATTCATTAGCCTCATTAACTTTATTGGGATTAGTTGTTAAATAAATTAATTTTTCCATTTTATTTCTCTCCATAATAATATGATTTTAAATTTTCTATAATCATTACCTCTCATTGATGAATATAATATCATATCTCCTTAACCATATACAAGATTTTATAAAATTTTAAACAATATCAAGTTTTTTCATATTTTCCCAATTCTACTACATTTTGAAGAGGTCTAACAATTTTATCATTGTAGAGCACATTAAGCTCATGCAAAGGTCTTGTCATAGCCACATACAATAGTTTCATATCAATGTTTCTATCTGAATTATATTCTCCTTCTGTAGCATTAGTTATAATAGCTCCATCAAATTCCAATCCTTTGGCAAGGTAACTGGTTATTGTACAAATTCCTCCGCTATATTCCGTATCTGAATTAGTTATATTTTTAATTTCTATATTTTCGCTATTAAGCTTATTATTTATTGATGTGGCTTCTTCTTCATTTTTACATATTATAGCAACTGTTTTATATCCATTTTCTTGATATTTATTTAAAATAGATTTAATTGTGTAAACTTGTTCATCCTCATTTTTATAATTAATATATTTAACAAATTCGCCATGTCTTATTACTGGCTTTGCGGTATTTAGTTTTATATAATTTATTATATTATTTGCTGAATTCATAATTTCTGTTGTTGTTCTATAACTTTTCAGCAAATATTTCATTTCACATTTTTCTTCAAATGTATTCTCAATTACCGATTTCCAATCATCTATTCCTCTATATTGATATATAGATTGTGCCAAGTCTCCAAATATGCTAAACGTTGCATTTTTCAAAAGACTTTTTAAAGCATAAAAGCTAAAGTCACCCAGGTCTTGTGCCTCATCTATTGCTACTTGTCTAAACTGGTCAAATGGCTTTGCTCCGTATATTTTACATTTAAGATATATTAGAGCACTTAAATCTTCAAACTCCACGTTTTTTTCTCTTATATTTTTTATATTCTTTTGAACTTTTTCTTCTATTTCATTATAAAACTCAGCATCAACGTATTTTTTTATGTTTGTAAGAAATTTTATATAAGCATTCAATATATTTGGGATAAGATTTTTAAAATATTTCTTTATACTCGCCTTGCATCCATTCTTTACTTCTTTCTCCACAAAGTCGAATTTTTCTAATTCATTTCTATTAAGCTCCTTTGATACTACATTGATTTTGCTATGATACTGCTCTTTAAGTTTTAAAAATATCGTCTCATAATTGTCTTCAATATATTTTGACAACATTAAAATTGTTCTATCAACTCTCTTTTTAATAGTATCATAAAGATTTGAATCCTCTATAGAGAAATATATTTTTTCAATAATGTCTTTTGATATTACTTCATATCCTTTTATTTCTATATTTTTATTTGGAATTATATTTTCTTTTATGTCTTGTAAAAATTTATCTAATAATTTTTTGAAATTCATAGAGACTTTAAATTTTTCATATTCTAGTGATTTTTCATTTGAAATAGATATAATTAATTTTTTATCTTCATCAATCATTTTTATATCTTCATTTAAGAATTCGGCACATAGCTCTTCATATGTTAATTGCTTTACATTCTCGACATCTAAGTCTGGTAAAACTCCTGAAATATAATTAACGAAAAACTTATTTGGTCCGATAACTAAATACTGATTTGGCTTAATTTTATCACGGTTGTTATACACTAAATATGCTATTCTATGTAGTACAACAGTTGTTTTTCCACTTCCTGCAACGCCTTGAATAATAATGTTTTTTGATAATGGCTCTCGTATAATTGAATTTTGTTCTTGTTGAATTGTAGATACAATATTTTTTAATCTATTGTCTGCACTTGCACTTAAATATGGTTTTAGTAAATCATCATTTGAAACAGTATCTACATCTTGAAAGCTTTTAAGCTCACTTTCCTCAATATCGTATTGTCTTTTTAATAATAATTCTCCTGTGCAAGTTCCCTCCGGTGCTTCATATGATGCTCTTCCAATATTACTATCATAATACATCGAAGATATAGGTGCTCTCCAATCTATTGTAATATTATTATTGTCTTCGTCCATTACGCCAACTTTTCCAATATACAGCCTTTCTACACTTTCTTCGCCATCTCTTGCAAAGTCTAGTCTAGCAAAATAAGGTTTGTTTATGCTTTTTTGCATTAGCCTTAGTTTTTCTCCGTACATTTCAATTACGTTGTTTATCATTACCTCATTATTCACGTAGACTTTTGGTGCTACTTCTATCCTTTGTTCGTAATAATGCATAACATCTTTGAATTTTTCTATGACATTATGCAGAGTCTCTTTCTCTTTTTGAAGCTCAATGTCATTCATATACTTCCTCCTATCTCTATGTTTTTTTCCGCATCAAAGCAGTATTTTTATATTATAGGATATATAGTTTAGGTTGTCAATATTATTTCACTAAGTTTCAGATTTTTTACACCCAGATGATACTTAGTTAAGTCAAAACTATTGAAATAATATCCAAATTATGTTAAACTGTTTATATATTTTTTTATAATCCTTTTAGGTTAGTCTGATTGGCAGTTTGGATTAACTTATTCAAGCATCTGTAATTACAGTTTAAGAAAAGGAGAATACTTATGTTAATAATTATTATAGGTATTATTATATGTATTATTATTTTTTGTGTATCGTTTATTTTTATCAAAGAAAAATCTTCTTGCAGATTGAGCTCCAGATTGATCACAATAATATTCATATTTAGCTTGGCTATAGGATTATTTTTTCCGACTAAATTTGGAGAAAGTGAATTAGTAAGACAAACAGAGCTAGTTTCATTATCAAATTCAACAGTTTCAAGTGGAAACGTATTTGTATCTATTTCAGGTGAGGAAATATATACCTATAGACATAGAATAGATACAGAATTTGGAACTGAAACTTCCACTGAATATGTTACTAGTTCGATATCACATGATGATGGAAATATAATAGAAAGTGAGGACATTAATTGTAAAACTCCTGTTTTATTAGAGTATATGACAAAATCTAAAGTTACAATTTGGACTTTTGGATTTGGTGTAGCTTTAACTGATTATGTCTTCTATGTGCCAGAAGGTACAATACAAAAAGATGTTCAGTTAAAATAACAATTAAAACTGCCAATCAACAAGGTGACAGATTAAATCTGCCACCTTAATTTTAATTTTTAACATTCACTTCATCTATCACATTTCCATCTATATCTTTTAAAACAATACTACTATTATCTATCATCAAATAACTATTTTTTGTATTATTCTTTGGACAAGTAATTGAGCCAGGGCTTGCAAAAAGTTTACCATCTTTTGCTGTAATAAATCCTGTATGAAAATGTCCATACATAAGGACATCAAATTCTTCGTTTGGCCAAAAATCAATATTGTATTTGTGTCCGTGTGTAAAAAAGAATTCCTTTCCATCGATTTCTAATCTAATATTCTCTTCTATATTAAATTCAGAAATCATTTGGTCTACTTCTGCATCACAGTTACCTCTTACTGCCAATATTTCATCTTTATATTTATTTAAAATTTCTGCTACTCCTTTTGGCTCATAATCTCTTGGCAGTGGGTTTCGTGGTCCATGATAGTATAAATCACCAAGAAGAATAATCTTATCAGAACACTCTTTTTCAATTATTTTTTCTAATTTTTCTGCATAATATCTTGAGCCATGTATATCTGACACTACTAAGTATTTCATTTTTATCACAATCCCTCTTTTTACTTAATCTAGTTGGAAAAGAATTAAATTTGACACAGCAAAATCTTGTTTTTTTCCTCCGTCCCCCAAAACATGGTCTGTCCCCAAAACGAAAATGTTGTCGTTTTTTGGCCTGTCTCTATGACGACATTCTCTCAAAAAGTGGCTCAATATTTTCTAGTTTTGTGCCTGCTTTAGTTTCTATTAAATTCCAAGATTTGTTATCTATATGCAAGTATTTACGTATTTTCTCACATGCATTTGGCATAAATGGCTCAAATATATTTGCTAAGTTGGCTATTATTGTTGCACATGTATATATTGTGTTGTTAAATCCTTCTATGTCTTCTTTCTTTTGAATCCAAGGTTTTTGCTCATCATAATATTTATTTGCGGTTTCTACCAATTGCATTGCTATATTTGAAGCTTCTTTGAATTCTAGTTTTTCTATGTTTTCTCCAACTAGTTTATAAGTTTTTTCGATTTCTTGTTTAATATTTTCATCCAATTTACCAGCTGGTACTTCTTCTAGCTCTTTAAATTTCAATGTTCTATTTACTAGGTTTCCAAATTTATTTAACAATTCTCCATTGTTTGTTGCAATTAATGCTTCTTCTGTAAAGTTAGAATCCTTTTTTTCTGGGCCATTGTTAATTAGATGAAAACGTAAACTATCAACATTATATTTTTCCACAAGCTCTATTGCAGGTGTTCCATTGCCTTTACTTTTTGATATCTTTTCATCATTGATATTTAAATACTCAGATGAAACTATTGTGTTAACTAGATGATAATTCTCTTTCATTGCTAGTAATAATGCATTAAAGATTATGCTATGGAAAACAATATTATCTTTTCCATGTACCATATATATTGTTGGATTGTATTCTTCTTTCCAAAATTCTTCCCAATTTTGTCCTGTTTCTTCGCATCTTTTCATTGTTGCTGTAATGTATCCTAAAACAGCCTCAATCCACACATACATCTTTTTGTTTTCATATCCTTCAACTGGAATGTCTACTCCCCATTCTAAGTCTCTTGTAACAGCTCTATCTACTAATCCTTGTTTCAAGTATTTATTTGTTTCGTTTTTTGCATTAACTCTCCATAATGTATCATTCTTTTTTACATACTCTTCAATGTCTTTTTGAAATTTCGATAACTCTAAGTATAGATTTTTATTGTCTTTTAGAACTGTTTTTGAGCCACACTCTAAGCAAACTCCATCTTTCATATCTTCAATTGTTGGTACATATTGGCAATTGTCACATTGCTCAGCTTTAGTAACTTGTCCACATTTTGGACATGTAATTTGTATTTCTCTGTCTGATAAAAATTTGTTACAATGCTCACAATATGGTTGTGGCTCTACTTTCTCATATATATATCCATTATCATAAACTTTTCTAAATATTTTCATAGCTTCTTGTTTATGAAAATCGGTATCTGTATTTGTATATAAATCATATGAAAAATGGAATTTTTCTAACGCTTCTTTATCTCTCTTATGATAATATTCTGCTATTTCTTTAGGACTTTTCTTCTCTTTTTTTGCTCTTTCTGTTATTGGCGTTCCATGGCAATCTGTTCCAGAAACAAACATTACATTGCATCCCATTGCTCTATAATATCTTGCAAGAACGTCTCCTGAAATCAACCCAGCTATATGTCCCAAATGCAAATCACTATTTGCATATGGCCATGCTCCACCTATTAAAATGTTTTTATTCATGCCTGACCCCTTCTTTCTAATAATCAAAATAGTAGTTATCTCATCGATTGTCGAAAATTTACTAATAATAAAATCTTGTTTTATTACCCTTATACATTAATTTAAATTTTTTTCAATTAATTTTGCAAGGCTTTCTGCTTTTGTTTTTATGTACTCTTTATCTTGTCCCTCTATCATTACTCTAACTAATGGCTCTGTTCCAGATGGTCTTATTAGTACTCTACCATTTCCAGAAAATTCTTTTTCTAATTTTTCAATTTCTTGCTTTATTTTCTCATCATTAACATAGTCTTCTTTTTTATTGCTTGCTACTTTAGCATTAACTAAAACTTGAGGATATATTTTTATTATATCACAAAGTTTTGATGCTGAAACATTTTTTTCTAAAAGAATTTTAATAAGCATCAAAGATGTTAAAATTCCATCTCCCGTTGGATTATAATCAAGCATTATAATATGACCCGATTGCTCTCCTCCAAGATTATAACCCTCTTTTAACATTTTTTCAAGCACATATCTGTCTCCAACTTTAGTTTCTTCAAAATTTATATTATTCGCCTCAGCATATTTCTTTAATCCTAAGTTACTCATGACTGTTGCAACTACAGTATCCTTTTTTAATGTTCCCTTTTCTTTCATATAATTAGAAATTACAGCTAAAATTTTATCCCCATCTATTTCATTTCCTTTTTCATCAACAGCCAAACATCTATCTCCATCTCCATCATATGCTATTCCTAAATTACAATTATTCTCTACAACATATTTTTTTAGTGAATCAAGATGTGTTGAGCCGCAATTATCGTTAATATTTGTTCCTGTTGGAGTATTATTCAAAATATAATGTTTTATTCCTAATGCAGAAAAAACTTTTTCTGCTACAACTGATGTAGCACCATTGGCTGTGTCAACTGCTACAACGAAATCTTCTGGCATATTTAGTTTTTCGAAATCTTCTTCAAAGTTTTTTCTAAAGAAATATACATATTCATCAAGTAAATCTGTTCTAATTTCTGATACACCTATTTTATCATTTGCAGCTGATAATTCATCTAATTTTCCTGAATCCATTACATCTTCAATCTCTTCTTCTAGCTCATCTGGAATTTTCATTCCTTTATTGCTAAAATATTTTACGCCATTAAATTCATATGTATTATGTGATGCAGAAATAACAACACTTGCATCTGCTTTTAATTTTTTTGTTAAATATGCTACACCTGGTGTAGGTAGTACACCTAAAATTTTTACATTCGCTCCATAACTTAAAAAACCTGCTGTCATTGCACTTTCTATTAATGTTCCAGAAATACGTGTATCTCTACCAATAAGAATTGTTGGTGTTTTGTTCTCTGAATGTTTAGCTAAAACATAAGCTCCAGCTTTTGCAACTCTATACACCAAATTAGGTGACAATTCTGTATTTGCAATTCTTCTAATTCCATCTGTTCCGAAATATTTTCTCATTTTGATTATCCTTCCCTTCTACTATTATCTAGCTCTTTGTATAAAAATGAATTTACGCATTTTAGTATATCACAAATTAATATTATATTTCCATCTTTTATACAAATTTTTTAAAAATTTTATAATATCTATCAATTAGTTGCCACAAAAATATAATACGTCTCCCTCAATCACAGCTTGCTCTAGTGAAAACTCTTGCCACTCTTTCCCAGCAAAAAACTCTTGATATTGCTCAGATGTTATTGGTGCATATTTCAGATGTCTTCCAACATAATATGCAATAGTTTCTCTTGCTGCCCAGGAGCTTAAAGCATTTTCTGTTATATCCCCAGCATGAATGAACCCTTTATAATATTTGCTTCCATTTGCTCTATGAATGCCTGCTATTTTTGTGATATTCATCCCGGTTTCTTGCTCATACTCTTCTATAAGTTCTTTTATTTTCTCACAATTTTCTTTATCTATTTTATTAACTTCTAAATGCTGATATGTAAGTACCACATAAACTGCAAAATTAAGAATAAATATTATAATAGTCATAATTGAAATTATTACTACTTGGTAATTTTTCTGATTTTTATTTGTTATGAGCAGAGCGACAAATAAAGAAATACCTATTGTACTTCCATAAGCAATACACATTCTAGATGTTAGCTCTAATCCTGAGCCTACTACTATAGGTGCAATACAAATCACAATCGATGCAAGTATTACTAGTAAATACTTTAATGTATATAATATTTTCTCTTTTATATCTGTTTTCTTAAAAGTCATTATAAATAAGCATGTTAAAATTATAATTGCAATATTTATATAAGGTAATATCACTCCTAAAGAATTCACAATTAACTCTTTTAGCCAATATATAATATTTGTACTGCTAATTTGAGCAGCATCCATTCTTATTCTTGAGCCACCCATTATTATTTCTGCAAATAAAATTGTTAAAAGCATCGCTATTCCATATATTACAGTAGTTTTTACTAAATGAGCAAAATTCTTTTTGACACTGTTTTTCTGGAATAACAACTCATAAGTAAATACTATCATAGGAAATATTGCAATCGAGCCTTGATAACAAAAAGCTGCGATTACAATAATAATAAATGCTTTGATATATTTATATTTTTCGTCATCTATAACGATTTTAGCAGCTAGTATGCTAAGTAGCACCCCAAAAGCTAATATACAACATTCTAAAAAGTATATATACTCAATGGCTAAATAGTTATATACTGTAAGATATGAAATTATAATAATTAAAATGTCAGTCCATTTTGAATTACTTTCATATTCTTTTCTAAATATTTTATATATCAACACCACTGACATTGACAAAAATACCAATGCAAGTATTAATGAAATTATCATGTAACCTTCAATAGATAAATTGATTTTGTCAGCTAGCAAAGTCAGTATAGCAGTAAACGGTCTGGACTCCTTTAAGAATTTATCATATGAGTAATACTCATACCCATCATAAATTATTCTGTATGTATCATGTGTATAATGTGGTCTTAAAAATGCTGAGCACATTATCAAAGCTACAACAAATACTATTAAAAATATTGCAATTTCTTTCTTATGTTCCTTTAATTTTTTCATCATTAATTACACCTTTTTTTGCTATTTTATTGTTGCAAAAGAATTAAATTTTGGCTAGGAAAACAATTCTTTTTACATTCTTTCTGGCATTTGTATTCCAAGTAGACTTGCTCCTCTTTTTAATACTAAATTAACACAATAAGTTAAATACACACGTGCGGCTTGTACACTAGTTTCTTCATTTATTATTTTATTTTCATTATAGAAAGAGCTAAACAATTGTGCTAAATTTATTAAATATCTAGCAATTATATATGGCTCATTCTTATCTGCTGCTTGCTTTATAGCATCTCCAAATGAATATAATGTTTTTGTTAAATTGATTGATGCATCATCATTTAGTATATTAATATCAATATCTGAAAGTTGTGGAATATCGCCAACTTTTGATAAAATACTATTAGTTCTAACATATGTGTATTGTAAATAAGGTCCCGTTTCTCCATTAAAATTAAGCATTGTATCCCAATCAAATATCTCATCTTTAATTCTACTGTTGTATAAATCATTAAATATAACTGCACCAATGCCTACCTTTTTTGCCACATCTTCTTTTTCTTCTAAATTTGGATTTTTTTCTTCAATAATTTTACTAACTCTTTCTATAGCCTCATTAAGTAAGTCCTCTAATTTTATAATTGTTCCTTCTCTTGTAGACATTTTACCTGTTTTTAATAAAACCATACCAAAAGGTACATGTGTCAAATTATCTGTATATTTCTTATCTATTCCCAATAATTTAGCAACTTCAAATACTTGCTTAAAGTGCAATATTTGCTCATAAGAAGTTACATATATAGCTTTGTCAAAATCATAAGTCCTTGCCCTATAAAGAATTGCAGCCAAATCACGTGTAGCATATGTTGTAGAACCATTAGTTTTTTCTATAATACATGGTGGCATATCTTTATCATCTAAATTAATAACTCTAGCGCCCTCGGACTCTACTAGCTTTCCGCTCTTTTCCAAAATATCGATTACCTCTCCCATCTTATCTGAATAAAAAGCTTCTCCATTTAATGAATCAAAATGAACATCTAGTAAGTCGTAGACTTTTTGGAATTCTTCTAAACTTAAATCTCTAAATTTCTGCCAAATCTCTGTACAATATTCGTCTCCATCTTCTAATTTTTTAAAATTGTTTCTGCACTCTTCTAATACACTCTCATCTTCTTTACAAAGGTTATTTATCCTAATATAAATCTTTGTCAACTCATCAATTGGGTTTTCCTCTATATTATACTCTTCTCCCCATCTTTTATATCCTTCTATAAGCTTGCCGAACTGTGTGCCATAATCACCCAAATGGTTGATTCCTGTCGTATTGTAGCCCAAGAATTTATAAATTTTGTATAAAGCATTTCCAATTACAGTTGAGCGCAAATGGCCTATATGAAAAGGCTTAGCAATATTAGGAGATGAATAGTCTATTACGACATTTTTCCCTTCTCCTATATTACTGCTACCATAATCTTCTTTTTTATTATCAATCTCTTCAAAGACAGTATTTATAACAGACAATGGATTAACATAAAAGTTAAGATACCCATTTACTACATCTACTTTAGAAATTAATTCTTCATTAATTTCTAATTTTTCCTTTATCTCATTAGCTATCATTTGTGGTGCCTTTTTCATTTCTTTTGCTAGCTTAAAACATGGAAGTGAGTAATCTCCCATCTCTTTATTTGTAGGTACTTCTATATATTCTTCTATTGTGTCGATATTTGTTACTTTTTTTAGCTCATCTGCTATTATTTTTTTAAAGTCTAACATGTTATCTCCCTTCTTTGCTAATCACCTAAATTTATACCAATTGCCCTAGCCGTCTTCACCAACTCATCATCCATTGTTACTTTTCTTAAATTACTTTCTGGTGTATTTCCTGAAACAGCACCAACTTTTTTATTATTTCCTACTACATCTTCTAAAGGTACGCTATTTAATTTACCGTCCTTTATAACAGTAAGTACATTAAATTTTCCCTCTAAAGCAAGCTCCATCGCTTTCGAGCCATATTTAGTAGAAAGTACTCTATCAAATGCTGTTGGTGTTCCTCCTCTTTGCATATATCCTAAAACTGTACATCTTGCTTCTAATCCAGTTAACTCTTCTAATTGTTTTGCTACTTGCTCTCCTATGCCTCCAAGTTTTGTGTTATCTACTCCAGCGCCATTATCTCTAACTCCTTTTACTACAATATCTCCACCTTTTGGTTTTGCGCCTTCTGCGACAACTACGATGCTGAAAGATTTTCCTCTATTTTTTCTATTTATAATTTTTTGTGCAGCACTGTTTATATCAAAAGGAATTTCTGGAATTAATGCAACATCTGCACCTCCAGAAATTGCAGACTCTAAAGCAATCCATCCTGCATATCTTCCCATTACTTCTAGCACCATAATTCTATGATGTGTTGCTGCAGTTGTATGCAATCTGTCTATGGCTTCTGTTGCAACAGCTACTGCTGTATTGTATCCAAAAGTAATTTCTGTACATGCTACATCATTGTCTATCGTTTTAGGCACACCAATTACATTTATTCCTTTTAATGATAAATCTCTTGCTGATTTCTGCGTTCCATCTCCTCCTAATGTAAACAGACAATCTATTTCATCTTTTTTAATATTTTCTACGCATATGTCAGATAAATCCTTATATACTGTTTGTCCATTTTCTTCTACTGGATAATTAAATACATTGGCATTTGTTGATGAGCCTATTATTGAGCCACCTTTTGGCAATATGCCTACTGCATTTCCTGTAGAGCTTGTACCCAATCTTATAATATCATTTTTTAATAATCCATTATATCCATCTATAAATCCATAACATTCTATATTTTTATTTTCTGCAGTTTTGATTATTGCTCTAATAACTGCATTAAAACCTGAAACGTCTCCTCCATTTGCTAAAATAGCTACTTTTTTTAACATTTATAAATAGCTCCTTTCTTTTTCATAATTTTACTTATACTATTATACCAATAAATAAAAAAATTACAACAAAAATGTTGTAATTTTTTAGGTTTTATTCATAATATGTATATTCTCTATCTTGGCTCCAAGCTCTCTAGTAACTATGTTTTGTATTTGTGCAATCTCTTCCTCTTTTAAATCTTCACCTTTTACAATAACATTAATACTTTCTCCATTTACAAATATAACTAAATCTTCAATGCCTTTTGTCTTTATTATATTTTCCGCTATCATAATTGCGTTTTGCTCTTCATTTAGTTTTGTTATCTCTTCTTGTGCTGTTTTCTTTTGAGTTTCGCTTACATTTGTATTATTTAAAATATCTTGATAATTTTCAATTCTTTGAGAATACATTGTATTTCTCTCTAATCTTGAATTTGTGAAGTATTCATTTGTGCTTATATTGGCATTAGTTTCTTGAGTTTCAGAATTATTATCATCAATATTGTTTCCTTCAATTTCATTACTTACTTCTGTACTCACCTCATTTGCTATTTCGTTTGTAGCAATGTCTGTCTGGGCACTTTCAATATTGGCTTCTACGACATTGCCCTCTGCTATATTTGCGCTAACTAGTTTAGCATCACCAATGCTAGCCATTTCCTCAGAATCAGCTAAAGCACTTGCTTCTAACATGTTATTATTGTTATTATTTGTAAAATTTAAATATCCTGCAGCTATAATCATAAGTCCAATCACAAAAACTATAATTTGATTTTTCTTAAAAGTTTTCATTTTCTTTCATTCCCCCTCATAAAATTTTATGCCTGTCCCTGTTTGTTATTTTTTCTAATTTGCGCCTGTTCCTAGTTGGAATACCTGTATCTTGTGTGCTGCAAGACCTGTTACAGCTTCTACTGCGAGTATTATATTTTCTTTTACAGTTGCATCTGCTGCTCCCTCGGCTGTTATAATAGCTCCTTCTATCTTAGGGCTTATTACACTTTGAGTTATTAATGTCTTACTTCCGTCGCTCTCTTCATATATTACTTCTTTTCTAGTATCTGTCTGAGTTACTTTTCTTGTTCCACCTTCACTATCTGTTTCTTCTGTGTTTTCTTCGGATGTTTCTTCATTGTACACAGGCACAGTTCTACTTGTTTCTGAATATGTAATCATAACTTTTACATTACCTACACCAGATATGTTAGATAATATGGTTTCAAGATTTGTTGTTAATTCATCCTTTGTGTCTACCACTGAATTATTACTTTCAGCAGTATTCTGCACAGTTTCGGCTAACTTTTTATTTGAGTCAGTTGTTTGCTTGTTATTGCTTTCTTCATCCCCATTCCAAATTACATTTATTACAATTATAGTAATAACTAATATCAATATAAAAACTACAATATTTTCTATTTTCTTCTTATTGGGCTCATCATCATTTTTGCCTAAAATGCTCTTAACTTTATCTTTAAACATACTAACCTCCATTTTAATTTATAATTATGTTATTCTTATTTACCTCATACACACTACTAAGGTACTCCTTTAATTCCTTCTTTTCACTATTTGATAGGCTGTCTTCATTTGAGTCTTTATTCGAATTTGTGCTATCACCCGCAATACTTATCTCTACTTTATTAACATTTTCAATCGGCTCTACTTTATTCGTACTATCCGCTTCTCCCATATTCTCCTCATTCTCCACCATTTCATTTCCATCTACTTTTTCCTCTTTCTCAACATCTATAGTTATATCTGTTATACTATAGCTTTCATCATTAGCAATTCCTATATCTATACTATTTACCATATACCCTTTTGCTTCTATCTTAGCCTTTAAATCTTCTTGTATTCCAGAAGAATACACTTCCATAATTTGATTATTGCTTTGTATATTATTTTGAATTGCAACATCTTCCGCTTCTTCTACATATTTATCCAAATCTAATATATCTGACACCTCTATTGTTTCTCCTGTGAATTTTGTGATTACCGGTGATACTATAGTAAACAAAACATAAATACCTATAACAACTTTAATATATTTTTTAGAATTTCCTGATGGAAGTATCATTTCTATAACTGTACCTATAATAACAGCAACAACAATTCCACCTGCCCAATTACTTATCCACTCTATCATTACCTCCCTCCTTATCCATACATCATTCCACTATTAGATATTTTAATAACTAAAGTAGTACCGATAATAAACATTACAGATACACTACACATTATAGCTAGAAGTGTTTTAAATGTATCACCCATCTGCTCTAACAATTTAATAATCTTCTCATCTGCGATTGGCTGGCACAAGGCCGCACCTAAATAATATATTGCCATCAACACAACTAACTTTATAACTGGTACTATAGCTATACCTATTAAAATAATTACACCAACTATTCCAGTTGCATTTTTTAGTATTGAGCTACACCCTATAACTGTATCTACTGCATCCCCCAATATTTTACCAACAACAGGAATAAAACTTGAAACCGCTGCCTTTGCTGTTTTTGCTGTAACACCATCCACACTGCTACTTAGTGTCCCTTCTATTGATACTACTCCTACAAAAATAGTAAGTATTACTCCTAGCACCCAAACAACACTTGTTTTAAAGAATTTCGATAATTTATCTACCTGTACTCTATCTGATATTTTAGAAATTACTCCAAGTGCAGTTGATATTAGTACAAAAGGAATTATTACACCTGTTATAAAATTTCCTATAAAAGTTATTAAGAATAGTATTATAGGTTGAACAACGTTTGCCGAAACAATACTACCTGTTGAAATCATAAGTGTTATTAGCACTGGAATTAATGAATTCATAAATCCAACTAAGCTTTGTATAGATTCTTTTACTATGTCTAATATTTGTACAAAGTTTGTCATGATTAGAGTTACAATAAGAATATATTGTGCATAATATATAATTTGAGTAATTCCTTTATTCTCTAATCCATCACTTAAACTTTTTAATATACTATGTATAACAATAATTACCAATATGCTCGCTAAAACTGTGATACTGTCAAATACTTCTCCACCGAAGAGCCTTTAATATACTTTTGAAAATTGTTTCATTATCTATATTTCCAGTTATAGATGAAGAGAATAACTCTCCCATATCAATATCTTCATATACGTCCCCTGTATATTTATCTGCCTCCTCTATAAAAGAATTAATACCTAGACTTTCCTGTTGAGATTCAATTATATCCTCCTGACTTAAAGTATTTTCTGTTGCTTGTACATTATTAGGTAGTATTAATATGAATAAGAGAATTAATATAACTTTTTTCATATGATTACCTTTCCTATCTCTACGGTAATATCTCTACCACTGTTTCTAATAAGCTAGAGATAATTGGTATGGACATAGATACAATAATAACCTTGCCTCCCATATCTATTTTGCTTGCTATAGCACTCTCTCCTGTGTCTTTACATAGGCTTACTGCAAACTCAGTTAAGAATGCAATTCCTGTAATCTTTATTAATAAAACTAAGAACTCATTGTTAATAGCTGTTTTGCTCGATAAGGTTGTTAGTAAATCTATAATTCCTTCTAACTTGTCCATTATAAATAGTAAAATTAGAGCACCAGCAAGTAAGGAAACGTATAGTGTAAATTCTGGTTTATATTGGCGTACTATTATTATGATAATTAATGATATTAACCCAATACCAATTACTTTTACAATGTCCATACGTAATCAATTCCTTTCTTTTGCACATCACAACCCAAACATTGTTCTTACTGTATCAAATAAAGTACTTATTTCTTTAATAACTAATGTAAGAACAATTACCAATCCTGCTAAAGTTGTCATCATTGCTTGGTCTTCTCTTCCTGCTCTTACAAGCACTTGATGTAAGACCGCTACCAAAATACCAATTGCTGCAATCTTAAATAATAAATCTATATCCATATGTTTACTTTCCTCTCAAACTAAAATAATTACAATTGCTAATCCAACCACTCCGCCAAGTGTTCTATATAGCTTTTCATTTTTTTGTTTTTCCTTTTCTGCTACCTCAATTTGTGTATTTAGAAAATCTTGTACTAATTTTATTTCGCTTACTTGTCCTTCCAAATCTGTTTTACCAAGCATTCTCCCTAAGTTTTTAATAATACCTTTATCTTCTTCTGTTAGGCTTGTCTCTATTGCATCTACCGTTTCTTCCCATGCTTCTCCTGCAGACTTTTCTTTCATTAATTCAGACGCTGTCCTAAATATTTTACCGGTGTTTCCATTTATGTTATTCCCTATTTCACTAAAGCTTTCAGGTACAGATTCATATGTGAATTTTATTTTTGTTAAAAACATGTTTAATGCGTTTTTCATTTCTTTTAATTCTGTAACTCTGTTTGAAAACTTTTTTGCAATAATTTTCCCAGCTTGCAAACTTCCAAGAAAAATCATTAATAATATAAAAACCTTTACAAAAAACACCTTTACATTCCCCCTATCTTTTGTAGTTCCACGTGGTAAACATATTTTTTATTCGAATACATGGAGAATACAAAATATGTTTACCAGCAAGATGGAACGGATTTTAAATATATTCACTTACTAAAAATAAGTTTCACATTTCTTTTTTCTTCAATTAGAATTATTCTTTCTAAAATGCCTAGATTGTATAATTTACTTAAGATTGGATTTAAAGTAATATTTTCTAAACTATCTCCATGTGCTGTAAATATTCCCTTTACTCCTGATGTAACTGCATAGTTTATTGCTTCGATATCTTCCTTTGTACCAATCTCATCTGCGACAATCACTTTTGGACTCATTGAGCGCACTAACATTTTCATGCCGATATCTTTTGAGACATTATCCAAAATATCTGCTCTCTCCCCTAAGTCGTTTTGTGGAATACCTTTATACATTGCTGCAATTTCTCCTCTTTCATCCACTACTCCTACAGTTATCCCATGAAATCCGTAATTAGGTAGTCCATTACTTATACTCCTTATGCTATCTCTAAGCAGTGTAGTCTTTCCTCTGCCAGGTGGAGATATAATAACTGTGTTATAAACATTATTCTCTTTTAAATTTAATATGTACGGCATTATTCCATTGCTGCAGCCAATCACTTGCCTTGCAATTCTAAAGTTTAGGCTATATATGTGCGATATGTTTATGACTTGTCCATCTTTTATTACTACATTTCCAGTAATACCTACCCTATGGCCTCCTCTAATTGTTATGTATCCGTTGCAAATTTGACTTTGATATGTATAAATTGAATTATCACAAATGCGTTGCAGTATTTCTAGTATTTCGTTAGTATTTATAATATAATCTACCTTAATTTCTTCTTGTCCAATTTTTAGCAATATGTTTCTATTGCTTCTCACTCGTATTTCTTCTAAGTCATCTAAATTATATTCAAGTATTCTGTTTTTTATGTCATATAGAAAATACTCTAGAACATCTTTTGTACTATTCATTTTTTTGATTTCTCCCATAAAAAAATACAACATATATATTAAATATATATGCTGTATTTTTTAATTTTAGAACTATTTTTTCAAATTTTTATTGAGCTAATAAATCATTTACATAAGTCTCTATATCCGTTAGAGATTGCTCTGTTTCTATTGCATCTTGCTCATAAGCTTACTGGGCATCTGCAGCTTGTTGAATTGTAGATGAACTCTCAAATAAGTATGGTGCCATTATCCACATAATCATTGGATTGCCTAAATCTGTTGGGAAATCTATCTGTATCATTTGAGTTGTGTTAGTCTGAGCTATTATATAAGCTATTTGAGTTACAAGTGATTCTATTTGCTCTGCAGGCAAATCATTTATTTTTACAGTATTTGCTGTATCAAAATCTGCTATTTCTACTGGTGTACCGAAGTTTAATGTATTATTGAAAGAATATGTAGTACTAAATGAATCAGGCATGTCTATAATAACATTAAATGTTTCTGTTACATTATTTGTATTAATTCCTTCATAACTCATTTCTATTGAAAAATTCATAAGTTCAGCCATTCCAGAAGTATTTTCGTCTGTTACATCTGTTGCATTAACATTAAATGTATATGCAACACTAGAACTTGTTTGCTCTGCTATAAATTCTATTGTTAAGCCTTCAGCACTTAAATCAATTTTATTAGTTCTACCTCTGTTTTGAGTTACACCAATTTCAAAATTTATTATCTCTGTAATTTGTGACGAATTTAAAGAATCTATTAATTCTTGTATATCTGCTCCTGTAATTGTAATATTCTGAGTTTGACTTCCTTGTATTGATTCCAATCCATACACTTCTGTCAATATGCTGTTTATCTTATTAATCATCATTGTATCTGTACTTAAGGTTTGTAACATGTTAACAAATATACTCTTTAATTCTGCATTAGTCAAAGTTAACACATATCTAACTGAGCCATCAGAATTTTCTACTTTTGAAAATTTGTCCTCTGCTAGTCCTTCATACATAGGAACAATATATTGCACACTAATATGAGCTAACTCCTCATCAGTAAATTGTAAAGCCTCTATTACTTGTGGCTCTATTTTATTTGGAAGAGTTGTTACATCTGTTACTCCTAATTTTTGAAATAATGCTTGTAAATTGTTATTTTCTACTGATATATAACTTGGTGAAAGAATATCTGACTGAATACCATATACATCTCCAACTTGTTTGTACTTAAATGGTAAGCTAACAGTGTCAGAATAATTGATTGCTATATCTTGCTCAACTTTATTATTTATGTTATCTACTTTACCTGAGAATGTAATATTCGTATTATTGCCATAATTAACTAATATTGCCATTTGTTGTGCAGTTTGGTCGGTACTTATATCTGCTAGTACGTCTGTATTTACTGTAAATGAGCCATTATTTGTATATGGTGATGATTCTCTTTTATTAACATATTCTTCAAATACTGCTGGGAATATTCCATTTTCTGCATCTCCCATTTGTACAATATATTTTGAAAATAACTCCTTGTTTGTTTTTAATAAATCTGTTCCATAATAAATGTATGCAAAAGCTCCTCCTGCTAAAATTAATAAAACAACTAAAACTATTATTACAGTTAGCAACATTTTTTTCTTCATAAGTTTTCCCCCTTAATTAATATAACATAATATTTATTTTCCTATTTTACTCTTCCCAGTTGTGATACACATTCATCACATCATCAAGATCTTCTAGGTTATCAATTAGCCTTTGCATCTTTTCTCCATCTTTTTCATCAAGGCTTATATATGTAGATGGAACCATTTGAACCTCTGCTTGTAAAAATTCTAGTCCCTGTCCTTCTAATGCTTCTCTTACTTTTGCAAAATCTTCTGGTGATGTTGTTATTTCGTAACATTCATCAGTAGCCTCAAAATCTTCTGCTCCATTATCTAGTGCAAGCATCATCATATCATCTTCTGATAAATCTGTTGTAGTTCTGTCTATAACAATTACTCCTTTTTTAGAAAATAAATATGATACACATCCTGATGTTCCAAGATTTCCTCCTGCTCTATCAAATGCATGTCTTACGTCTGCTGCAGTTCTATTTTTGTTGTCTGTACTTGCTTCTACTATAACTGCTACGCCACCTACTCCATATCCTTCATATGTGATTTCTTCATAGTTTTCACTGTTATTTGCTCCTGAAGCTTTCTTAATTGCATTGTTTATTGTATCATTTGGCATGTTGTTTGCCTTACATTTTGCTATTACATCTTTAAGTTTAGAATTACCAGCCGGGTCAGGTCCTCCTTGCTTAACTGCTATTAATAATTCTCTACCTAATTTTGTAAATATTTTTCCTCTTGCTGCATCTGCTTTTCCTTTTTTTGCTTGAATATTATGCCATTTACTGTGTCCTGACATGGTTAATTCCTCCTTTTTTTATACAGTTTAATTTTATCATACATTTTTGGATTTGTGTAGTATTTTTGTTAAAAAATCATCCTATACCTTAAAAAGTATAGAATGATTTTTTGAAAATAAAAGGGAATGTTATGTGTGCTAATTGCTACATCTACAATTAGCACAGTATCTAGTCTTCACTTAATATTTCGTTTTTCTCTTCTTCTGTCAAATATCCTTGTTTAACCATTTTATCTGCAACTTGTTTTTGCCTTTGTTTTGCCAATTCAGGACTCGCTATCGGATTATATACAGATGGAGCATTTGGAATGCCAGCAAGCATTATTGCTTCGCCATCAGTCATATTCTTAGGCTCTTTTCCAAAATATCCTTCACTTGCTTCTTTTACAGTGTCATAACCATTGCCAAAATATGCTGTATTTATATATAATTCTAATATTTCATCTTTTTCGTACTCGCCTTCTATTTTAAATGCCATAAATACTTCAGCTATTTTTCTAACCATTTTCTTTTCTTGTGTAAAATACATATTCTTTGCAAGTTGTTGTGTTATTGTACTTCCGCCCTCAACATAGCTCATTGCTTTTATATCATTTATGGCTGCCCTTCCTATTGCAATTATATCTATTCCCGGATGAGTATAGAATCTGTGGTCTTCAACTGATATAACAGCATTAATATATATTTGTGGCAATTCAGAAAGTTTTGTATAATTATCCTTTTCTCTTATTTCTTCTACTTTCTCATTTAATGATGTTTCTTCTATAGCGCTTTTATACATATTATATCCATTGCCAATAAATAAAAGTCCTATACTTATTACAACTAATAATACTATGATAATTACTTTCTTAAAAATCTTCATTTTTTACCACCTACTTTTCTTTCTATTTTATTATAGCAGATTTATGTTTTTTTCTAATATATATTTTAATACTTTTTTCTTATTTTGTCCTTCTTTTAAGCTTACAAAAACATTACAATTTTGTAAGTTTTAGGTTACTCTGGGCATATCAGTATAATAACATGGATAAATTAAAAAATTATTAAGTTAATATTAAATATATCTTAAATTTAAAAGCAAGCTCTTTAAATAAGAAACTTGCTTTCATAATTCATTCTATTGTACTGTATTATTCGGTGTATTTATAACTATTTGATTCTCTGAGCTAATAGTATTTGAAGAATCATTTATTATATTATTTGAAGCGGCATCATTTTCTCCACCACTAATAATTTCATTTTCGCTTTCATCAGTTGTTGGTGGTATATCTACTACATTTGAATTTTCTGTATTGCTATCTTCTGGAATATTATCAATTTCAGGCTCATTTGTCTCTATTTCATTATCAATAGGGTCTTCGACAATTTCATTTTCTTCAACAATTTTTTCTTCATCATCGGGGTCTAATTCAAGCTCCTCTTCGTCATCTCTATATATACCAGTAGATTGGCTAGTATTTCCTGTATTTGAGCCACTATCATTTAATTTACTACCTGAATGCTCTGTACACAAGTCAGGTGCCGTTCCTCTTAAGAAATATTCCTCATATGTATTTGTACATCCAGTTCTTGCAATCATTCCTGTATCAGCACAAATCATTTCAGTATCGATTGAGCCAGGCTTAACAAAACTTATGTTTTGTAGTCCATTGTGTATTCTTCTCATTACATTTGCCCAAATAATACCTGCTGGATTTTGATTGTTATAATCTATTGTTTCATTCTGGTCAAATCCAAACCAAGTTACTGCAGTATAATATGGTGTGAAACCACAAAGCCATTTATCATAGTTTTCATCAGTTGTACCTGTTTTTGCAGCCACATCTATTCCTGAAATTGAGCAATATGTCGCTGTACCATGTGAGCCTTCTACAGGTTGAGTTAAAAGCTCTTTTACTACATAAGCAACTTGCTCAGAAAATACGTTTCTTGTATCTTGCTCCGCTTCCATAATTATCTTTCCTGTACTGTTTGTAATTGATGAGTAAAAGACTGGCTCAATATATTCTCCATCATTTGCAATGGTTGCATATGCTGCTGCCATCTCTAATGGCGTTATACCATTTTGTAATCCTCCTAAAGCCAAACCTAAACTTTCGTCTTCTTGTGTTAAAGATGTTATACCCATGTTTTCTAAATATGAAATTGCTTCTTTCGGTGTAACCTCTTCCATCATTTCCACAAATGGAACGTTTTGTGAAGATTCTAATGCTCTTCTTACAGTAATCTCTCCTAGATATCCAGCATTATTTCCTGGTGCATAGCCTCCTTCAAACGTTGTTTTTTCATCATTATATATTGTAGATGCAGTAAATATTTTTTTGTCAATTCCTGGTACTAAAACTGCAAGTGGTTTTATAGATGAGCCAGTTTGCCTTTGACTTTGAGTTGCTCTATTTAAGCCTCTAAAATATTCTTTTTCTCCAAGTCCTCCTACACACGCTAGCACTTCTCCTGTTTCATGGTCTAGTATTACCATAGCTGCCTGGGAGGTACTCTCTCCATCATCAGAATCTAGTAAATATTGCTTTTTCAAAAATTCTTTTTCTACTTCGTCTTGCATTCTAGAATTTTGTGTACTATGTATAGTAAGTCCACCTAAATATAAATAGTTTTGAGCAAAAGTTTCTGTAATGTTCTTATCTTCTGCCAAATCACCTATTACTTCTGAAATTAAAGCATCTGTATGATAAGAATAGATTGCACTTTCTGTTTTTATCTCTCCTTGCTCAAAGTCTAACCCTTTTTCCACTTCCTTTTCTGCATCATTATATTGGTCTTCATTTATATATCCCAATTCATGCATCTTATCTAAAACCGTTAAAGTTCTATTTTGTATTAATTCTGAATTATCACTATCTCCAAATGGATTATATGAATTTGGGGAATTATTAATTCCTGCTAAATATGCACATTCAGCTAAAGATAAATCTTCTACTTCTTTGTCAAAATAATATTTTGCACCTGTTTGAACTCCATAAATATTTGGTCCAACATAAATTACATTTAAATATAGCTCTAGTATTTCATCTTTAGAATAGTAACTTTCTAGTAAAAATGCTTTCCACCATTCTTTTACTTTACGAGTAATAGAGTCTGTGGTATCTCCTGTTAAATTTTTTACTAATTGTTGGGTAATAGTACTTCCTCCATAAGATGAATTACCAAAATGTGTAATATATGAAAGGATTGCTCCTCCAGTTCTTCTTATATCAATTCCATGATGAGAGTAAAACCTTTCATCTTCAATCGAAACATATGCATTCACTAGATTATCTGGTATGTCTTCAAAATCTACTGTTAACTTCTTCTGCTCAGAGCCCAAAGTTGCAATAACTTCTCCAGATGTATCTACAACTACAGAATTTTCATTTAAAAACATGTCTTTAGTTAGTTGCTTCCATGAATACGCTGATACGCCCAAAGAAATTCCTAATACAATTAAAGCGACAAGGATGATAACTAAAATCAGTTTTCTTCTAAATTTTTTGCGTTTTTCTTTTTTTTCATTTTTTATTTGCTCTTTTGATTTCCTGCCTCTTTTCTTATTATTTGACACATTTTTATTTTTTTCCGCTTCTTCTCTTCTTTCCTTATCTCTCTTCATTTTCAAAACAGATTTTGGAATCTCGTCTTCTTGCTCTCTTCTTTTATTTCTCAATTAATCACTTCCTTTGCTACTATCTTATATATTTTATAACTTTTCTAATATTTAAGCAATAGAATTTTTCTTAATTTTATATTGAATAAAATATCATAAAGCAAAAAACCTAAATAATCACGCTCCTATAAAGTGTGCATTAAATTACAAAAGGAAATCTTAAATAGATTTCCTTTTGTAATTTTAAATATTCTCTCTAATTTTTATACTTGATAAAAATATATTATCTTATTTTCTCTATATCAATTCTAGCATTTGTATAAGTTATGTTTTCTTGAGAAAGAGCACCCAATTGTAGCACATCTCCAGCATTTAATCTAATTATTACAGTGGCTGTGAGTGTTTGCCTATTATTAAAATTACTTGCATTTATTACAGGCCCTTCATTTAAAGTATTATCAACTGGTGTGGCATTTACCAATAAAATAGCACTAAAATTAAATCTGCCAATATCTTGCCCTACACCCGTTAATGAATATGAAATTTGATAAATCCCATCTTCATTAATCATAATTTCACTCGAACCTTGAGTATGAGAAAGAGCATCTCCTTCTACAATTTGATTTTGGCTAAAATTAATAATTGCATTTCCTACTTGGGTATTATCGCCGTGACACTGCAGTAGCAACTAAGATGTTTTTTTCATCTTGTACTATATTATTTATATAAATAATAAATATAAATATAAATATTAAAATACTTATTAATATTAAATTTATTATAGAAAATATAAGCGTCTTTTTACATATATTATTACAACAACACATAATTACTTTCCTCCTTTTTATATAGTATGAAAAGTAATTATGTGTTGTTAAATTTAAAATATTATTCCACCGCCATAGTCATAAATATTTAAACCCTCGAATTCAATTAACTCTAGGCTATAATTGTTTAAATGTTTTAATATTTTTTCTTTATTAGCTAAATTGTCACTGTCACCAAATAATACAAATTTATTATCAAATGCCAAAGTCGCCCCTCCAATAAAGCCTTTCATATTTGAAATAGAGCCATCCGTTTTTAATAACTTTATATTATTTTCTTCTACATACAATGTATCAATATTATTTTGTTTTAATATTTTCTCTATTCCCTTGTCAGACGTAATACAAGACTTGTCACTTGTAACCGCTACCGAGCATTTTACATATCCTTGTTTTACTAAAATATCTGGTGCTATACTTTTATCCGTATATTTACTGCCTATTATTTTATTTCCTATTTGACAAACATTGTATAAAACATCTTTCGGATACTCTTTTTCTACCTTATTTTGCCCTATAATAAACTTATCTGTTTTTATTTCAGCATTTGGAGCTGCAATGATTTTTCCGTTTATCTTAGTATAAAATATATCACTATGTCCTGATATTTCTTCATACACATCATCTGATAATGGCAATTTTATTATATTAAAAAACTGACTTAGATATTTATATTCTATTTCTCGTATTCTAGAATCTATTATTAAGTTTTGCATTTTATTTCACCCAAATAATATCTATACTGTGTTGCTACACGTTTTTTCTTTTTGAATAAGAAATATATAACAACACAGTACTTGTTTTAATTAGATGTAAGCAACGCCGTAGCATATACAGTCGAATACTCTGTTGTAATTTCTTTAATAATTTGTTTTTCTTCTTCCATTAAGTTTCTTCCTAAATGTGACATCCTTTTATCTAATTTTTGTGTCATTTTGGCGCATTCTTTCAATTCTTTTCGTATTCCTTTTGGTATTTGTTTATCATATTTATACCTTATTTTATGCTCCAAACTTGCCCAGAAGTCCATTGCCATGGTTCTAATTTGAATTTCAACCTTTACATTAATAGTTCCCATAGATAAACTTACAGGCACAGATACAATTAAATGATAGCTCGAATAACCACTTTCTTTTGGTGTTGTTACATAATCTTTTTTCTTTAGTATTGTTATATCTTGCATATTTTCAATCATCTCTACAATTTTATAGATATCTGGTATAAATGAGCAAATTATACGTATTCCGGCTATATCATTTATTGTTTTTACTAGATTTTCTTGTGTTAACTCTAGTCCCTTTTTCTGCAATTTTTTGTTAATACTCTCTTTACTTTTTATTCTACTAGTTACATGCTCTATTGGATTATATTTATGTAATGTTTTAAATTCGTTATTAATTACCTCTATTTTTGTTTCTAATTGTTTTAAAGCGGCACCATACATAAGTGTAAGCCTCTTATACTCCACATCCTCTTGCAGTTTATTTTCATCCTTTTTTACTACTAATTCTCCGATAGGTCATCAACTCCCTTCGTTTATATTTATACACTACTATTATGTCCTTTATGTGCCATTTTACTGTTTATTTAAAGTTTTGTCAAATTAATTTATTCTTAATTTTTTCTCATAATTCTAGTCACATTCGTATCTGCCAAAAAATTAGACACATTATATAGAAAAAGTACATCAGTTATGCCATTTTCTTTTGCATATTCTACATAATCAAAATTCGTATATCTAGGGTCTAAGAAATGTACCTCATTATAATTCTCACATAAGAATTGTGACATAATATGAGCATACGAATCTTTTATAACAAGTAATTTTTTATTATTATTTACTTTCGTTTTAATAATCGCTTTACTGTTGTTTCCATTCAAGAAATAAGAATATTTATCTTTTCCTTCTAAATATTTTGCATTAAAAATGCTGTCTGTTGTTTCTTTATCATAAATAGCTTCTTCTATGTTTGTATTTATCTCATTTTCATAAACAAATATCTCATCTGGTACTTGATTCATTAGCTGTGCTTTTGAATCAAAAGTTCCTAGGAAATTATTTGTTACAGTAGTCTTTGTAAAGTTTTCGATAGGAACTGCTTGCTCATTAGAAGCATTGCAAAATTCTCTATATACTACATAAGCACCATCACTATTCATATGATGATCTGTTCTAAAATAAAGCGGTTTTTCTTTATTTTCTTCTGTAAGTGCTGTTGTCACATCTATATTTTTAGTATTACTCATATTGGCATAAACTTCATTTATAATTTCTTTCTGATTAGGAGTTTCTACATTGTCTGGTAGCTTATCACTATTGATATAAATGGAATTAGGTACTAAGATAAAATAGATTGATATATCCATGTTTTGCATGTTTTGTGCAAAATCAGAAATTGCTATTGTATTGTTTTTTATATTTTCTTTTTCTTCATCTCCATATTCGAATTTTTCGAACAAATAATTATCTTTTCCTATATATACACCATTATTCTCTTTTTTTCCCATCACACTTACTTCCCACCAGGAATTAAGTTTTAAATAAATGTTTCGAAAAGCAAAATGGTCATTTATATAGTCATTTACTCCATTTAAATATTTGCCACTAACAAAACTTTCGAAAGAAAATCTTGGCATGCTTGCAAGCATCCTATTCTCTTCTTCTGAAAATACTTGTTTTGGCCATATGAAATTTATTACTATTATTCCAATCCATACTGTCATAAATATGGCAAAAAATATCTTGTTTTTCATGCTTCTACTCCTTTTCTAGGACAATTTTGGAAGGTCTTTTCATATTATCTTTCCCAATTGTCCTAAAATCTAAAGTACAAAAATGGATTAAAGCTATTATTCACTAAACTTGCTGTGCTTATTATTACAATTGCTACATATCCCAAACTAGTAATAACAGAAGCAATAGCTTCTTTCTTCTGTGTTACTGTTTTCTTGTTTCTATTTTTCCACCATTGTAATAACGGAATACTGCAAATAATTCCTATTACAATAATGATGATATAATTTTTCAAATAATAAATTGCTTCTGCATTTACAAGACTTGCTCCATTCAATCCAAACATTGTGCTTAAGTAGGTGCCTATTTGTCCTAAATCTTCAAAGGCAAAGATTACCCAACTGATTAATACTAATAATAAAGTATAAATATGTCCAACTATCTTTGGTAATTTATCTAATACTTTTAATAGGAATAATTTTTCTATAATAAGTATTATACCAAAGTAAACACCCCATAGCACAAAATTCCAAGATGCCCCATGCCAAGCTCCGTGTTAATGCCCATACAATTAATATATTTCTAATCTGTTTTAAAATTCCTTTTCTATTTCCACCAAGTGGTATATAAATATAATCTCTAAACCAACTACTTAATGTAATATGCCATCTTCTCCAAAATTCTGTAATACTCTTACTTATATATGGGAAGTTAAAGTTTTCATCAAAATCCATTCCAAATATCTTAGCAAGTCCTATTGCCATATCCGAATATCCACTAAAATCGAAATAAATTTGTAGTGCAAAGGAAATAATGCCTACCCAAGATAGAAGAACTGTCATTTCTCCATAAGTTCCTGTTTCAATCACATTCCACAATGCTCCTACATTATTAGCAATTAATACTTTCTTTCCAAGACCAACAATAAATCTTTTCATTCCAAGTGAGAAATTATCTAAGCTTATTTTCTTATCTACCAATTCCTCATCTACCGTTTCATATCTTACAATTGGTCCTGCAATAATTTGTGGGAACAAAGTCGTATAGGTTAGATAGTTATAAAAACTTTTTTCACAAGTTACAGTCCCTCTATATACATCTATTATGTAAGATAATGATTGAAACGTATTGAAAGATACTCCTATTGGAAGAGGGATGTTGAGAAGCGGAATATTAAGTCCTGTTATTCCATTAACACTTGATATGATAAAATCTGCATATTTAAAAAAGAACAGAATAAGTAAATTTATGCCAACATCTATCCATAAGTATAATCTTTTTTTCTTTTTATCTTCCCAATATTTATTAATTTTATTTCCACACCAAAAATCCATTACCGCTAAAAGTAGCATAATAGGAATATATCTTATTTCTCCCCATGCAAAGAAAATAAAACTTGATATTATCATTACTAAGTTTTTTAGTTTCTTTGGTACAATAAAATATATTAACAGCATTATTGGCAAAAATATATACAAAAATACAACACTGCTAAATACCATTTTTTACTCCTTTAATCTTTCTAAGTCTGTCCCTTTTTTCTGCTTTTTCCTAATTGGGGACAGGCACCAATTAGGAAAATCCAGACAAAAAAGCCTGTCCCCAATTAGGAATTAAACTAATATATTATTTTGAATTTCAAAATTTTGAATTCCCATATAGCCAGGTGCTATTTCATATTTCTGGAATACTACAGTAACTTTTTTGTTCTCGTTAATATAAAAATCTTGATATTCGTCTTCTATTCCAGAGAAGCCACCTTCTCCCTCTGTAAAATATGAATTGTCCTTGTTTTCTTCCATTCTTTCTTTTATTTGTTTTTTCACTTCTTCATCTACAATTTCTTTATAGTCTTCTCCTAATACATCTCTTAAATTTAGTTCTTTTCCATTTTCAATATCTATATTGTAGAAATATTGCTCTTGATAAGCAGAAGCAGCACTTTCACTTTTCGTAATGACAAACGAAATAATGTTATCATCTTGATATGTTATTTTATAATCAATATTTATTTGTGTAGGAATATAATCCTCCATTGTTCCACCAGTTGCTAATACAGCTTCTTTGTATTCTTCTGCTCTTTGTTTTGCTTCTTCTAACACCTCATTTATTTTAGAAGAAATTTCATAATTAATTCTATCTTCTAATTCTTCATTTCCTGTATTTTTTATTGCAGGGATTTTAGCTTCTATTAAATCAGTATCATTTTCTTCTTTATATTCTCTTACTGTAAATACTTCTGCAATACTTCCTATTACAGGCACGTCTTCCATTGCTTTTGCAAAAGTTTCATTTGTATTTAATAATATAACAAACAAAGCAAATGTTGTAGCCAAGGTTGCTGTTGCTCCTTTAATCCAAATTTTTAGTTTACTTTTCTGATGTAAATTGTTTTTATGTATAGCCTTATTTACAACATAATCTAATTCTTGTGGTATTTCTATTGAATTATAAGCTTTTTTTGCTTTTTTCAATATACTCATAAACTTCTCCTTTCCATATTTTTTTTTATTTCCTCTATACCCTTATACAACCTAGATTTAACTGTATTAGTGTTCGTCTTAGTGATATATGCTATTTCCTCTATCTTTAGGTTTTCGAAGAATCTAAGTAGAATTACTGTCTTTAGTTTTTTATTAAGCTTTTGTATATTTTCATATATATCAAGGTTTTCCACAAGTTCATTTTCGTGATTATTATGGTGAATTTCGTTTTCTGCTAGTTCAAATTCTATAAAGCTTTTATTATTTTTGGATTCTTTTATTGCTTCATTGATTAATATTCTATAAAACCAAGTTTTTACATACTCTTCATTTCTTAATTTGTGTATATTTTCTAAAGATTTTGTTATTGCTTCTTGGACAACATCTAGAGCGGCTTCTTGATTTTTTGTATATGTGTATGCTATTCGATATAATTTTTCTTGATTTTCTTTTATATATTCTATTAATACTTCTTGAGCTACATACGCCATTGTTACTGTCCTTTCCTCTTGTTTATATCTCAATCATTATTTTATATATTCATTTATTACGTTGTTTACTGTATTAGCATCATTTGCTACACATAGAATGATATAATTTCCTTCTACTCTTAAAATAGAATTATCTATTTTTCCTACTTCTTCTGGCAAATAACTTTCAAAAGCTTCTCTTCGTTCAGATAATCTAGTATTTATTTTTTCTTTAACACTATTTATATAATTTTTATCTTTGACTTGCAAAATCACAATTTCTTCACTAGATGCTCCACTTCCTTGATAAGAAACAAGTTGTGCTATTTCATCAGTGGAAAAATTATAGTCTTGCATGGTCATTTCTGAGTCTATTTTTTCTAATTGGTCTTCAAAAGCATTACTTTTTGAAATTTCTTCTGCTAATCCTTCTATATTGATTTGTATATTTTCTTTATTTCTCTGTAAAAATAATATTACTGCTACCACTATTATAATTAATATTACCGCTAAAACAATCACTATTTTTTTCTTATTCATTTTTATCTCCCTTTTTCTATTTTATTTTTTAAGAATTATTTTTCAAATAATCTAGCCATTTCTTACAATATTTTTTATCAATATGAACACCATCCGTACTTGCTTCTTCTGGTAAATATCCATCTTTATTTACTAAAACAGATTTTACATCTAAATAAGTTACATTTTCTTCTTCGGCTACTTCTTTTATTAATTGGTTAAACTTTGCTACATTTTTATTGTTATATATTTTATCAGAATCACTTTTACTTTTCGTCATTGGAATAATAGATTGTAGATATATTTTACAGTTTGGCTTAACTTTATTTATTTCTGAAATTAATTCCTTATATTTTGCTTTAAACACTTGTGGATAAGACCATCCAAGCTCATTTACTCCAAGCATAATATAGACTTTTTTAATGTTTTTATTTGCCATATCCTGTAATAAAGTAATTTTATTTCCGTTACTAGTTTTTACAAATTGCTTCGTGATAGCAGTATCTACCATTAGACCAATATAGGAATAATCTTGAACATTTTTAAGTCCATTATACATAATAAATCCTTGCGTTCTTGAATCTCCAATAAAGGCTACTGTACTATCGAATTTAAGTTCACTATTATTGGAAGAATTGCTAGAGCTCTCATTCTTGATTTCATTAGTTTCTGCTATATTAGCATCCTGATTATAATGATCCGTATTATGGGTTTCAATTTGATTGACTATATTTTCTGTCACCTTATTTTCTATTATGTTGCTACTCTCCGAATTTTCTATATTATTAATAATATTATTTCCTTCCGTATTATTTTCTTGAAGAATTTTATTTCCAATAACCCCACCAATAAGTATTATTAGGATTAGTGGTACAAATGATGAAAATATTTTTTTCTTTTTCCTGTACTTTTCCATTTCTTTTCTCCTTATTTAACCCTTTGTATATTATATTAGATATTTTTGAGTATAAAAAAGTTTAAAAATTTTTAAAATTTTTAAACTTTTTTGTTGAATTTTATTATTGGCAAAATGCATAAAGGTATTCCGATAAGTGTTAATACTAAATTTCTATAAGTAAAATAAGAATGATAATAAGAATGGTTTTGTAATACAAAATACCAAACAAATGGTATAAGAGCAATAACCAAGAGAGGTATTATTTTTTTTGATGGCTCTATTTTTAATTTATAATTTGATAATCCTTTTACCATTGTATATATGTATATGGCTATTAACGAAATTATAACTCCACCTATTACATACCTATAATTTAATTTTAAAACTTCTAAAAATGAAATGTCTCCTTCTCCAACACTTCTATAACTTATTTGGTTAAAAACCTCATCAAAAATATCCTTATGATAAATAATGTCTAACAACGCCCACTTTGCAAGCCATGCTAAAGCATACCCTATACCCCATGCTATACTTAGAGAAGCTATCTTTAAAATATATTCTTTTATGCTAAGCTCTTGCTCTCTATTTTTAAGTAAAAAGTATATTATCATAGGAATTCCTAATGTTAAAATAGGGGCTGTCAAAAGGTCAAAGAAATTAGCGAACATTCCTATCATAAAAAATACAAAAGGAAAACTTTTTATTTTATCATATCTTTTTAATATAATTATTGCTGAAATCATCATAATAAAAAATACGAATGCTCCTTGAAGAGAAAATCCTATATAAAAATACTCTACATAAGTTAATCCAATTAAAAATATGACAGCAGTAATTAAGTTTATTTTTTTGTAAATCATATATAGTAATATGGCTGCAAGTACAACAAATAAAATAATAAATATCACTCTTATGGTATGTATATTAAATATAATTAGTAATGGTCTTATTATTGTTAAATATCCATGCCAATATCTTCCATATTCAAAAGATTCTAATACTCTGCCATTTACCGTGTCCTTTAGCTCTGCCACTGAATCCTTTTTATCATATCCACTAGGGACCTGTAACTCTCCTGCTGTTTCTTCTATAACTGTATTAGTCTCCCCTGGAATATAATTTTTTCTTGCTGTAAAAGCAGAATATAATGGTCTTGCATTATCAATAGAATATGCTGTGTTTAGCATTAATGCATCTGTATAGTTATCAAATGGTATTGCTACTCCTTTATAAAAAACATTTACCTGTTTATAATTTGATTCTGATTCTAAAATATTTGCTGATTTTGCCACATTTTCTTTTATCCACTCTGATGGAAATAAAGAAGATATTGTCAAGGACACGACAAACAATACTATTAAAATTATATATACTACAATATATTTTAATGCTGGCTTAATTATTTTTCTCATTTCTTCCCCTTAATATTTTGGTTATTTATCGTTGTTGCTAATCTATACTTACTCACTTTTAATTGATTAATCTTATTTTATTATTTCTGATTAAATTCTTCTTCTAAATTCTTTTCTTTTAATTTCTTATTAGTATTTTCTCTAATAATTGCATAAATAACAGACACTATTGGTAAGCCTACTATCATACCTATTATTCCAAATAGACTGCCTCCTATTGTTATAGCCACTAATACCCATATGCCAGGAAGTCCCATGTTTTTTCCTACTACATGAGGATATATTAAGTTTCCTTCTATTTGTTGAAGAACAATGATGAATATAATAAAAATTAATGCTTTTATTGGGTCTATTACTACAATAAGAACCGCTCCTACAAATCCTCCTATAAAAGCTCCCACAATTGGGATAAATGCAGTTAGTGCTGTTAATGCTCCAATTGGTCCCGCATATGGGATACCTAGAATCCACATTCCTAAAGCACAAAGTGTACCTAGTATAACAGCTTCTTTTGCTTGTCCTGTTAAGAAATTGCGAAAAGAATCCCTAGAAAGTCTACTAACTTTAATAATATAATCTGCTCTTTCTTTATTAAAACGTGCATAAATGAATTTTTTTGCTTGCAATTTTAATTCTTCCTTGTTTGCTAGAATATATACAGCAAACACGATTGCTATAAAGAAGTTTACAATATTACTAATTAAGCTTGTTATTTGACTAATGGTAACATCTAATACATCTTTTGATAGATTCATTATTCCATTTCTTAGTGCTTCTGTGTTGATTGTAATACTCTGTATAAAGTTATTTATTTCTGGTATTCTTTCGGTAGTTTCAATTGCAAAATCTCTTAATGCAACTAAATAATTCGGAATATTGCTAATTAGATTGCTAATAACTTCATAAAATTCTGGTACTACTAATACCATTATGATGGCAATAATAGCCACAATGGTAATAATAGATAAAATAATCGATACTGTTCTTTTATGTCTTTTTTTCTTTCCTGTCTTTTTATCATCAGCCTTAACACGTTTGTTTGAATTTTTATTTCTAGATTTGAAGACAATATTTTCATATCTAGATTTGAAGACAATATTTTCATAAAATGTCATGAAAATATTTAATACGAATGCGATTGCTAATCCCCATATAAATGGTGATATAATATTTAAAAATACTTTTATTCCATTCCATACAGTGCTTAAATTTAAAACAACGGCAAGTAGAACAATTGCTACTATAATAATTTTTATTATCTGCTTTGTATTTTCTTTGTCTAGTTTCATTTTTTCTTCCCCCTTATATATTTTTATTTATTCTTTAATTTTTACACCAATTAGACTAATTAGATTGATTGCTTGATATTCATTTATTATAGCACCTTTTATGTCCTCTAAAGAAATTACAATACCATCAATAAATGAATTCGATAAATCGATATCCTTCATACTTGTTTTAAAAACTTGTGCTTGTACTAAATCTGCTTTTTCAAAATATACATTTTTTAAAATATCTTCCTGAAAATAGCTATTTCTTAATATTGTATTATCAAAAACAACGTTGTGCAATCTTGATAAAGAGAAATTACTATAAGAAGCATTTGTTTCTTTGTAGATTACGTTATTTTGCGTTGTTTCTGTAAAATCACATCCTGATAGTTTGCAATTGTTAAATTCGCATCTGACAAAAGAAGAGCCTTGCAAAGATGAATTCGAAAAATTGCAATTTTCAAAAATCACATCCATAAAAGTTACTTTTTCTAGTTTACTATTTAGAATATTGCATTTATTAAATTTGACCACTTTAAAATCAATATCATATAGCTCTAGCTCTTCTACTTCTTGATTTTCTATTAATTTGTTTGTAATCTTTCCTTCGCTTTTTTTAACTTCTTCCTCTAGTTTTTCTGCTTTTTCTATTCTATTTATTTCAAATAAGATTTTTTGTGGTTTTTGTATGTTCATAATTTCACCTTTTTCAATATGTTATATAATAACAAAAAGTTAGTAATTTTACAACTACTAACTTATATTTTTCTTAATCTCAAACTATTTAGTGTAACCGTGATGCTGCTCAAAGTCATTGCAAGTGACGCAAACATTGGATTCATGGTTAATCCCCATACAGAAAATACTCCCATGGCAATTGGTAACATACAGATGTTATAGAAAAATGCCCAAAATAGGTTTTGTTTAATGTTTCTTATAGTTCTTTTGCTAATATCCATAAGCTCTGGTATTTTTTCTAAATTATCTTTCATTAGTACTACATCACTACTGTCCATTGCAATGTCAGTACCACTTCCTACTGCTACTCCTATATCTGCTGTAACTAAACTTACACTGTCATTAATACCATCTCCACACATCATAACTAGCCCTGTTTGTTTTAATTCTTTTATCTTTTCTGCTTTTTCTTTTGGAAGCACATTTGCAATTACTTCTGTGATACCAATACTGTCTGCAATTGCTTTTGCTGTTTTTTCGTTATCTCCTGTTAGCATTACTACATTAATATTTTTATTTTTTAGTTTTTCAACTACATCTCTTGCCGAGTCTTTTATTACATCTTTTACTCCAATTAGAGCTATTAATTTATAAGTGTATTTTTCTCTAGTTTCTGAATTTTCATTGTCTACTTGTACACTGTCATTTTCTATTATCTTTTCGGCTTCTGCAACAAATAAAATACTGTTTCCTTCTGCTTCTAACTCATCTTCATCTTTTATTGCTTTTTCTATATTCACATTATTTTCTTTCATTAATTTGCTATTACCAATCAAATAACTTTTATTGTTATATTCTGCATAAACACCATAACCAGCAATATTTTTAAAGTTTTCTATTGTTTCAAGTTGTACTTTATTTTCGGTAGCAAAATTTACAATTCCTCTTGCAATTGGATGTTCTGATTTATTTTCAATACTTGCTACAATTTTTATAATCTCTGCATCTGTTTTACTTAGTTCTACTACTTCTTCTAAATCTTCTCTTTGTTTTTCTAAAGTCACTTTTTTATTTCCATCATCTAGGCTATGCTCCGTGTAATTAAACATCTTACTTACGCTTAATTTACCTTTTGTAAGAGTACCTGTTTTATCAAACACAACCGTTTTTACCTTGTGTGCATTTTCTAGACTTTCACTGTTTTTTATTAAAATTCCTTCCTTGCTTGCTACTCCAGATGATACTACTATGGCAAGTGGTGTGGCTAATCCAAGGCTACATGGGCATGCAACTACTAAAACTGTAATAAATACATTTATGGCAAAGCCAAAAGTTTGGCCAATAACAAGCCATACAATAGCAGATACAACAGCTAATATCATAATAGCTGGAACAAAATAGCCACTAATTTTATCTGCAATTTTTGCAATAGGAGCTTTAGTATTAGTTGCTTCTACTACCATTCTTACAATCTCGGAAACCGTAGACTCTTTTCCTATTTTTTCTGCTTTATATTGTATTGTTCCTTCATAATTAATACTTCCTGCAATTACTTTACTTCCTATTTCTTTTTTAGAAGGTGTGCTTTCTCCTGTAACAAATGATTCATCAATATGCGTGCTACCTTCTACTACTTCTCCATCAACTGCGATTTTCTCACCTGGTCTACAAATAACAATGTCGCCTTTTGTAATCTCATCAAGAGTAACTTCTTTTTCTTTTCCTTCTTTTAAAATTGTCGCTTTATTTGGAGTTATCATCATCAAACTTTGTATTGCTTCTTTTGTTTTATCTTTATTACGTGCTTCAACATATCTACCAATATGAATAAAGAAAAGGATAATAACAACCGATTCAAAATATAGATTTTCAACATATTCGTGGTGTCCTTTTAAAATCATATAAGTGCCATAAAGGCTATATAGAAAACTACTTAAGACGCCTAATCCAACCAAAGTATCCATATTAGCTGTTTTATGAATTAGGTTCTTGTATCCATTTTTTAGAATATCCCATCCCATAATAATAGAAATAATGCTAAGAATTAGTAAAGCAATTGTATAATTAATAGGATTTGTATGCATTCCTAAAAAAGGTACTTCTGGTAATCCAATCATATGACCCATAGCAATGTATAGTGTTAGTATCGCAATAATAGTAAATCCCCATAATTTATACTTTTCTCTTGATTTTTTCTTTTCTTCTTTTTGCAAATTATCGATACCTAAACTTTCAAAACCTGCTTTTTGTATAAATTTTTCTATTTGAGGAATATCTAATTTTTTCTCATCATACTCCACACTTGCATTGTTCATTACCAAATTAACAGTAGCATTTAAGATTCCATCTTGCTTATTTAAATATTTCTCTAATCCACTAGAGCAGGCACTACATGTCATACCATCTATTTTTAATAAAACTTTTTTCATTTTATCCCCTCGTTTCACTACTCTGCTTCAAAGCCAGCATCTACAATAACTTCCTTTATTTCCTCTAAACTTATTTGGTTTTCGTCAAATTTTATTTCTGCTTTTGCTTCCTCAAAGCTAACTTTGGCATCTTCTACTCCATCTTGGTTATTTAATACTTTCTCCAGTCTTGTACTGCATCCTGTACAATGCATTCCTTTAATTTTTAAACTTAGTTCTTTCATAACTAAAACCTCCTTATATTTTTAGCAATTTAAGTGCGTCATAAATCATGACCTTAAATAATCTTTTATTCAAAATTTATATCATTCTTCTCTTATCTTTTTTATAACTTCTGGCAAATATTTTACTGTATCCGATGCTATCATGCTTATGTCTGTAAATTTTTCTTGTGCTATTTCTCCTGCAACTCCATTCAAATATGCACCTGCTGCAACGGTTAATATATCTGGCTCATTATATCCAAGCAATCCTACCAAAATTCCAGACAGTACATCTCCACTTCCTGCTGTTGCCATACCAGGACATCCTCTTTTTACTAGATATACTTTTTCTCCATTTGTTACTATTGTTGTAGGGCCTTTTAGTAATAGAATAACTTTGTATTGTTTAGCAAAATCTTTTGCTATGGTTATCTCGTCTTTCTTTATATCTTCTATTTTTATTTTACTCAATCTTTCAAATTCTTTTAGATGTGGCGTAAGGATTACCTTACATTTTGTATCTTGCAAAATATGCATATCCATTTTAGCCAGTGTATTTAAACCATCCGCGTCTATTACCACAGGTAGACTATAGTTGTTTAAAATATATTCTAGTATTTTTTCATATTCTTTTGATTGTCCCCAGCCCATACCTATTGCTAAAGCTTTTAATTTCGTTAGAGCCTCATCTATTTGTTTTCCTGAAAATACCATTTGTTCGTCCTTGTCTATCATTGGAAATATGGTTTGCTCTAATAAATATGGTGCTACTGCTTTTGCAATTCCTTTTGGTATAATTAATCTAACTACACCACAGCCTGCTCTCATAGCAGATGCACTTAAATTGGCTAGCTTTACTGCTCCTGAATATTCTATGGAGCCTCCCATTATACCAACATAGCCAAAATTTCCTTTATTAGAGTTGCTTACTCTTTGAATAAAATTATCTTTTATATCCTCTTTTTCTATTTCGTAAGTAAATTCATTAATTTTTAGCATAAATTTTGATTCCTTCCTGAAAATTTATAAAAGCATTATATCATAAAAATCAAAAAATGAATCATTAAATACTTCATTTTTTAATAGACCTGAAAGCATTGCAATTCCCTGTTCTGTAAATGCATATGGTAAATAAACTTTCCCTCTATGTTTGCTATTTTCTTTTCTTGAACTGGTCGCAAATTGCGACCTTAGAAATTTATTGGTAATGCCCTATTTCTCTATATAACCTTCAAACTTCTCTTCTGGCATTGGTTTTGCATAATAATATCCTTGTATTATGTCACAACCTTTTTCTAAAAGATAATCTCTTTGCTTCTTGTTTTCTACTCCTTCTGCAATGGTTATTAGCTTTAATTCTTTTGCCATTGTTAAGATATAATCTATCATATTTTTCTCATTTTTGCCTATTCTATCTACAAAAGATTTATCTATTTTTAAGATATCTGCTGGCATATCTTGTAAAGTACTTAAAGAAGAATATCCTGTACCAAAGTCGTCTATAGAAATTAAAAATCCCAATGCTTTCATTTTATTCATTATTTCTATAATATCAATTCCCGCTTCTATCGTGGCACTCTCTGTGATTTCCAAATCTATTTTACTAGTATCCACTCCATATTTTGCAGCTATCATCATATATTTTTCTAAAAAATGCTCATCCAAGAAATGCTCTCTGGATACGTTTACTGAAATAACAGGCTCCTTACCATATTTCTCTTTCCACATTTTCATATCGCTACATACTTGCTCAAAAACATATACATCTAATTTTAAAATGAACTTGTTTTTTTCAAATAATGGTATAAATTCACTTGGTGACACCATTTTCCCATTATGCTCCCATCTCACTAACGCCTCTGCTCCATATAACGTTTCATCTTTTACATATATTTTTGGCTGATAGTACACTTTAAACTCTTTATTTTCTAAAGCCTTATTCATCTCATGCTCTATTCTACTTTCTTTTTCTAACTCCTTTTCCATCTTTCCATCATATATATGATATTTGTCAAACACATCTCCTTTTGAAACAGAATGCGCTATTATAGCTTTATCCATTGCTTCTGCAATATTGTTATCTGAATCTGTTAATTTATATATTCCCATATTTACAGAAAGGTTATACACATTACTATCAATCTTTAAGTTTTCTATATTTCTAACCAGTTTGTTTACTATTTTACGAATATTATCTTCATATTCAAATAATACTGCAAAATAGTCATTTGAGTATCTACTTATTAGACTTTCTTTTCCTAATATTTTCTCCAATTCCTCACCTATCCCATATAAAATAGTGTCTCCCATTTGATATCCATAGGCTTTGTTTATCATTTTAAATTTATTTATATCTAATACCGCAATGTATTGAGTAACATTACCTTCTTGTGCCTTTCGTTTTTCAAGTACTTCCTGACCTTTTTTTCTAAAATAATAGATATTACCTTTTTTAGTAACTGGGTCTATATATGCATATTCAAATAATTGCTTTTGCTTTTTATTATTTGAAATTACTACATAAATACAAATAGACAAAATGATTAAAATTACTATTATAGCTAAAATAAAAGTAGTAAGAAGAGCACGATTTATCTCTCCTGCGATTGCTTTAGATGGTATAAATGTTGCAAGTGACCAATCATTTACTCCAATTGGCTCATAAACCATATAATATTGCCCGTCTGTGGTTTGCAATCTTCTTGCTCCTGCCTCTTCATTCCTAATGTTTTCTTGTACTGTGCTTTTATTGGTTTTAAATCTTTCTTTTGAGCTTCCCACAAGCATTTGCTCTATATTATTTACTAAATTTCCTGTTCCTTTGTCTGTATTGGCACTTACAATAATAGCTCCATCCTTATCTACAATATAGCTAAAGCCTTTGCCTTCAAATATTTTATTCGAAAAAGTATCTTTGTATGAGTCTGTTTTTACAATCAAAAGAATTGCTATCTTTTCGTTTTCCAAATCAATCATTTGAGAATATATGGTTATTTCCTCGCCGTCTATTCTGCTTTTCATATTTTCTGAAATGTGAATATCATTATCTGAGAAAAATTTTTCTACTTCATCAGAATAATCTTTTTCGTAGCCATCATTTGTTATTGTTCTACCATCCTCATACATTATTGCCATTCTAATAAAATGACTTGTAATATCACTTCTTTCATACATATCAAATATTTTTTTGCTATCCACAATATTATCCGCTAATATCTCATTTGTGATAGATTGCAAAATTGCCTTTTGCTCTGTTATCTCATTTTTCAGATTATCAGCATCATTTTTAACAATAGTTTCTATACTATTGTTCGTATTTGCTTCTATTCTATTTAACATATATGTCATATACGCTATTCCTACAGCTATAAGGAATACAAATATAAGAATAATAATTACAATTTGCTTTTTATTTTCTTTAGACATTTTCGCCTCTCTATTTCCCTCTTAAAAAAACGATTTTTATTGATTTATCATACTTTCTAACAAGTTTATTCTCTCCTCCATATCTCTTTTTCCATCTTCATATAACTTTTTTAGTTTTTCTCTATCTTTTTCGAGTCTAGATACAGTAACAGGAATTTTTGGTGCAATTACCATTATTTTACCTTGCTTTTCTAACTCATTAATATGCACTTTTAAGTTATTGTACCTTTCTGGCATTGTACATAGTTTTTCCACTAAATTTGGATACTTATGATAAACCCTTTTATATACTTTTTTCATAGTATTAGAAATCTCTGGTTTTCTATAACCTCTATCTCGTGTTAAAACCACCAAAATGTTTTTGTGACCTTGCTCTAACGCCCAATCTACTGGTATTGGCATTGTTACTGCTCCATCAAGATAGTGAGCATTTCCTATCTTGACCATTTTTGAGCAAAGTGGCATGCTAGAAGATGCTTGTACTACTTTAAATATATCATCTTTGCAATCATTTTTTTCTACATATTCAGTAATACCTTTTTCGCAATTTGTTATTACAGGAATAAATTTTTGCTCTGAAAATTTGAATGTTTCGTAATCAAAAGGATATGCTTTTTTAGACAAATCATCAAATAAATAATTATATCCAATAATTCCTCCTTCTTTTCTTAGTGCTTTCATTCCTATGTATCTTGGATTGTCACAATTTTCTATATTTATTTTGGCACTTCGCTCTTGTTGCTTAGATATGTAATTCATACCGGTTAGTGCTCCTGCTGATACTCCTAATACGTAATTTGCTTCAATTTTATATTTCATAAGTACATCCAATACTCCAGAGGTATATAAACTTCGTAATGCTCCTCCCTCTAATACTAATGTTAAATCTTGCATTTAATTTTCACCTTCTTAAAATTAAAAATTTATACATATTATAACATTTATTTATAACTTTTCTAGTATAAATTTAAAATTTACTTATATTTTAACCATTACTTTTATTAATATTCTTTTTGTTAATTAATCTGTTAAAATAATTAATTTAGTGCTATAATTAGTTTACAAAAAATAATGAGGGAAAAGCAATGAATAAAAATGGGAAAATAGGAATATTTGATTCTGGCATAGGCGGAGTTACCGTTTTAAAAGAAATATTAAAAATACTACCAAATGAAAATTATATATATTTTAGTGATTCTAAAAATAATCCTTACGGAGATAAGACTGATGAGCAAATAAATTATTTATGTGAAAAAATTGTAAAGTTATTCATAAAAGAAAATTGTAAGGCAATCGTTATAGCCTGCAACACCGCAAGCGCAAAATCCGCCAAATATTTGAGGGAAAAATATCTGAATATGAAATTTATAGCAATAGAGCCGGCATATAAAATGGTGCATGATTATTCATATGATAATCCTACTTTAGTGATGGCAACTAAAGGGACTATCCAAAGTGAAAAGTTTAATCTTTTATACCATAAATATGATAATCATAAAACAATATTACTTCCTTGCGTAGGTTTAGCTGATATAATAGAAAATGGTAATAAGGAAAGAATTAGAGAATACTTAATAAATAATTTAGAGCAATATAAAGGCAAAATAAAAAATGTAGTTTTAGGTTGCACTCACTATCCATTAATACAAGATTTAATAGTAGAAGTTTTAGGCGATGTTAAGTTCTTTAATGGAGCACCTTATTTAGCAAAACATTTAAAAGAAGTTCTAGTAGAAAATGATTTGATAAATGAAAGCACATCAAGAGGAAATATAGTTTTTTTAGATTCCTCAAATGATGTGCAAAAACAAGAACGATTCTTTAATCTTATAAAGACCTAGCCGCTTTACAAAGGGATTACATATGCAAAAAACCGTTATAAACTTATATGTTTATAACGGTTTTTGTATGTTTTGGGTCTATCCCTATTTAGCGTAATCTACAACTCTTGTCTCTCTAACAAGATTTACTTTTATTTGACCAGGATATTCCATTTCGTCTTCTACCTTTTTAGCGATATCTCTTGCCATAATAACCATTTTATCATCTGATATTTTTTCTGGTTTAACAATAATTCTAATTTCTCTACCAGCTTGTATAGCAAAAGATTTTTCAACTCCGTCAAATGAATCTGCGATTTTTTCAAGAGTTTCTAGTCTCTTTATATAGTTTTCAAGAGTTTCACGTCTTGCACCAGGTCTTGATGCTGAAATAGCATCAGCTGCTTGTACTAAAACTGCTTCTATAGTTTGAGGCTCTACATCTCCATGGTGTGCTTGTACTGCATTTATTACTTTGTCATTTTCTTTATATTTTTTCAAAATTTCTACACCAATTTCAACATGTGTACCTTCCATATCATGGTCTAATGCTTTACCTATATCATGTAATAAACCAGCACGTCTAGCTAGTTTTGGGTCTAACCCAAGCTCTTCTGCCATTATTCTAGCTAAATTAGACACTTCTATAGAATGATTTAATACGTTTTGTCCATAACTTGTCCTATATTTTAATTTTCCAATTAATTTAATTAAATCTGGATGTAAGCCTACTACACCAGTTTCTAAGACAGCTCTTTCTCCTTCTTCTTTTATTGTATTTTCAACTTCTTCTTTTGCCTTTTCTACCATTTCCTCAATCTTAGCTGGATGTATTCTTCCATCTTCAATTAATTTTTCAAGAGCAATTTTAGCAACTTCTCTTCTTAATGGGTCAAAGCCAGATATAACAACTGCTTCTGGTGTATCATCTATTATTAAATCGATTCCAGTTAATGTTTCTAAGGTCTTTATGTTTCTACCCTCTCTACCGATTATTCTTCCTTTCATATCATCATTTGGAAGTGATACAATAGATACTGTAGTTTCAGATGTATGGTCTGCAGCACATTTTTGAATTGCATAACCAACAATTTCTCTTGCACTCTTTATTGCCTCTTCCTTAGTCTTACTTTCAAAATCTCTTATAACTGCTGCTTTTTCTGCAGTCATTGTTTTTTCCAACTCTGAAAGTAATTTTTTCTTAGCTTCTTCTGAAGATAAACCAGATATTCTTTGTAATTCCGCCATTTGTTTGTCTATAATGTCCTTTATTTCTGCTTTCTTTGATTCTAGTTCTTCTTCTCTTTTTGCTAAATCTCTTTCTTTTCTGTCAGCCATTTCTAGCTTTCTTTCTAGATTTTCTTCTTTTTGAATTAATCTTCTTTCTTGCCCTTGTACTTCGCCTCTTCTTTCTCTAATCTCATCATCTAAATCTTTTCTTGCATTTAAAATTTCTTCTTTCGCTTTGAAAATTTCTTCTTTTTTATTGTTTTCAGCTTCTACTTTAGCCATTTCAATTATTTGTTTGGCTTCATTTTCTGCACTCTTTAATTTAGATTCAGCAATTTTTTTCCTCATAAAAATACCAACAAAAGTAAAAACAATTGCTGTGATTAGAAATATGGCGATATAGATTATTATGTCCATAATCTTATTACACCTCTTTCTATTAAATTTTCAATGTACAATAAATATATCTAATATGTAAAATATATTTCTTCCCACATATATATTTTATATTTAATATTCTCTTATGTCAAGTATTTTTATAAGGATTTTTTGTCTCAGAATCTTGTTTTTGGGGACGGAGGAAAAAAACAAGATTTTAAAAAACTGAGCCATACATTTGTATGACTCAGCTTAAGGATTAGTTAGTAACTATTATAAACTTATTCTTTGTCTAAAATCTTGCACCATACGCCTATATTCTGCATTTGGCAAATCACTGATTTCTTCTGGCTCATAAATTCTTGCCGAATAGACTAACATACAATTGTTTTCATCTGCCACACTAATCATCTGATAATGAGCAAATGTCAGATAATCAGCTTTTCTTGTTACAAGATAAACATCATCTCCTGGCTTTAAATTGAATATTCCGTCGTTAACTTTTAATCCACTAGAAATAACTTCTATGCTCCTGAATTCAGTGTTAAAATCGGAAATGCATAGCTGATTTTTTATCCTTTTGGCGACAAATAATGTACACACATTATCAATTTGCTTCAAGTACTTAGTCTTCACACCATACATTCTTGCCTTCAGAGCCATGGTTTTATCAGCAGTCATTAAAATAAATTGCTCCTTATGCTCTGCGCAATATTTCACAATGCAATCATCTGGAGTTTTTGACGTCTCATCAATGAGGACTGGAATAAAATCTTCTTCATTTTCAGCAGCCATTGCCAAAATATGCCTTGCATCTATTCCAGCATTGTCATTGATTTTCTGTAGTGCCTCAAGCTCTGAAATTGTAATACTTGTTAAGATAATTTTATCTCCTTTTTTACAAATTTCAGAAATTCGCTCCATCAGAAATACGCTACCACAAATTGATGCATCAATGACGTAACCGCTTTCGAAATGAATAGAACTTTCAAACTTGCTTACTTGATTATTTGACTTAATTCCTTTTTTGTTACACCTTAAACGCTCTAAAACTTCTTCCATCTCCTGTGGGTGTTTAGATAAGCTCGTTTTAATCTCAGTTGTCGATAAATTTGTTGCTTCTGCAATTTCTTTGTATGAAGTAAAATTCGTAGTTTTTACAAGCTCGTAAATCCGTTGAAAGTCAGCCTCGATTTGTTTTTGTGTTCTTTTAGCCATGATTATTTCTCCTTTGTAATTTTTTGATAGTTTACTTAAATGAAAAAATAGTTACTTACTCTACTCCTTTCTTTCTGCTCAATACGAGCATTTTTTGTTTACATAAATTGTAACTACCTTTTAGTATAGCACAAATATTGATTTTTGTAAAGTTAGCAAAACAAGGTATGTATTTAATTTATGATAAAATCACCTTAAAAGTTTAGAAACGAATATTTCACCCTAGATGTATAAAAATAGAAAATATAGCCAAAATAGGAAGGTGGA
>CAJFHE010000006.1 GCA_904378095.1 uncultured Clostridia bacterium
TTTGGAGCCAATAAGCAGAATCGAACTGCTGACCTACGGGTTACGAATCCGTTGCTCTACCAACTGAGCTATATTGGCATTTTAAATTTTTTAGTAGAGGGAAATCTTGTTTTTTCCTCCGTCCCCAAAAACAAGATTTTACTGAAGTTTAGTGAAACATGAGTGACAGATTTAAATCTGTCACCAAGTTTCACCGAATTAAATTCATATAACTACTTGTATTTATTTCAAGATTAACTCTTTCTAAAAATGTTTTCCTCTTTTTCTTTTTGGCTCATCATCATTCAAATTGTCTATATTTACATCTGCGCCAAAGTTTTCTTCTATTACGCTTTTTCTTTTTTCGTCTTTTTCATCTGCTATAGAGATTTTTTTATCTGACTCTTTATTTTCTGCTACAACTCCTACTGGCACATTTTCTACTACTTCATCAGATTCTTTGTTATCTTTGTCATTATCTTCTTTGTCTGCTTTATCTTTTTTGGCTTTTTTATTTTTTTCTTTGTTGTCGTCGTCGTTTTTTAAAGATGTAAATCCGCCATAATATGTTTCATAATCATCATCAGCATTTTTTCTACCCTTTACTATTGCAACTACTATAATAATAATTATTACCACAAGTGCTGCTAATCCAACTCCACCATATAGAAATAAATCCTCATCATCTATTCCAGCAATTAGTTGTGCTTTTTCAGGCTCATGTATATTTGCAATTACTTGATATGTTGTGACTTCACTTCCATCTGCTGACTTAACAAGTATTGTGATTACATTTTCTCCTACGGTTAAATTATTATTGCCTATAATTTCTATAGCTGCATCTTCTGTATCTGATATAGCATTAACATTTAAGCTTGTTACGCTTGTATCAGGCACATCTAAAGTATATTCATATATATTTTTGCTAAATTCTGGGCTTAATGTATATCCATCTATTGAAAGGGCTTCTAACGCAATTGTAGTTTCCGCAATAGCTGCTGCATCGCCTTTTGTTACATTTATAGTATATGTTCTAACTGTTCCATCTTCTGCTGTAACTTTAATTTCTACTGTATTCTCGCCCATAAGTAAGTTGTCGTTACCAGTAATTTCAACTTCAGCATTTTCATCATCTGCTACTGCTTCAATATCTAAAGAAGTAATATCATCGCCTACTGTTAAAGTATATTCTGTAACATCTACACTAAATGCTGGAGTTAATTCTAAATCATTGCCTACTGATAATGATTTCAAATCTTTATTATTAGATTCTTCTGGTTTTTCTGTTGTTAAGTAGCTACTACTTACATAACCTGTTCTACCATTGTAGCTTACTCTGCTCCATGTAATGCCATTAACTGCTTTAGTTGCCAAGCCTGTTCTTTTTACACTATCTCCTGCACTTAAAGAGCCTATTACGCTACTACTTGTGCTATAACTTGACCTAACATTTACACTGTCTGTAGCATATACTGTTTCGTCTTTCTCTGTAAATGTTGGTGCTGACTGTGAAGAGTTACTTTTTGAGCCACTTCCACTTGAGCTTCCAGAGCTACCACTACTACTTCCAGAGCCACCAGATGATTTGGCTTTTACTGTAACAGTTGACTTAGCCGTTGAAGCTGCGACTTCACTTCCTTCAGCAGTTCCCATGTCTGCAGATGAAAAAGTTACTTTATATGTTGTATCTTTTGAAACTTCTGGCACTTTAAATTTATATGTTGCTATTCCACTCTTTTTATTCTCTGTACCAGCAAATGCAACCATAGTTCCATTTGCTGTTCCTCCAGAAACACTGACAAATGTTAGTCCTCCATTATTGGTAACATCGATTGAGCCAAAAGCTACTGCCTCTTGACTACTAATAGTTATAGTTGCAGTCCCACCAGATTGAACAGTTGGGTCAGATGTAGTAATTCTGGCTTGTGATTGTGTGCAAAGTCCTAAGATTATCAAAACACTGAATAATAGTATATATTTTATTTTCTTTGTCATATTATATCTCCTTTGTTTTTTATTATATTTCTATATTTTGAAGTCCAACATATGCTCTTAAAATTACTGTTGAATCTGCTGGTGTAAATTTTCCATCTCCATTTGTATCAGCCGCTTTTCTTTCTGCATTAGAAATTCCTTCTAAGCCAACATATGCTCTTAGCACTACTGTTGAATCTGCTGGCGTTGATTTTCCATCTCCGTTTGTATCGCCTAATTTCACTACAGTATATGTTGTTCCATTATATTTTATTGTATAGCCTGTTCCTAAATCACCTGATGTTACCGTTTTGCCACTTGCATTTTTTATTGTAGCCCCTGATGCTTTTTTCAAAACTTCACTTACAGATATGTCTGGCTCACACATTAAATTTGAGCCTGTTGTTTTAAATCCATCGCCACTTATTGCTACCGAGCCTGTACTTGTTACTGGCTCTATATAATTTCCATCAGAATCTCCTCTAGCAACATATCCTGTTTTTCCAGAACCCGTTACTACCTTATCCCAAGTATATCCATTCGCTGTAGAAACTGCTTTTTCTACTCTTGTTAAATAATCTCCTCTATCTACTTCTGCTACTATTCCTGAGCTTGTTGTAGGCTCTTTTCTAACTCTTAATACACTACATACTACTTTTACAATGTCACTTCCACCTGGAGTAGAGCCACTTTCTGATACTTCTTCTACATATCTATCTACTATATATCCTTGTGTTCCATCTGCCAACATTACTCTTGACCAATTATATCCATCCACATTGTTGTATTTTCCTTTTTCTATTATTGTTACTCTTTGTCCTACAGTTAATGTTGTTAATATGGTTGTTCCGCTTGTTCCTGGGCCATTTCTTAAATTTCCTGGCTCCACAGCTATTCCTGTAATTTCACAATTAGTGATATCATCTATAACTTTAAATCCATCTGATATAATGTAACCCTTTGTGCCATCATCAAGAACTACTTTGTCCCAAACATGTCCGTTTTCCTTTTCAGAGCCAACTTCAATCCTTAATATTTTATCATTTTTCTTTAATGTTTTTAATTTCGTTGAGCCTGTATCTTTTGATTTATATACTACAACAGAAGAATCTGTGATTTGTATGTTTTGTGTTACTATAGATTGTGTACCAGGCATTACACACCTTGTTCCAGGCATATTTTCAAATACTGGTATTAAGAAATTAAATGACATGTCTAAATCACTATCTATTTCTTTGTATGTTTTCATAATGCTTGTACCCTCTGTTTTAGATGCCGAAACATTTTGTTGGTATTGGTGCCAGTATAAACTTCCATCACTATCATCTACATCAAATTTTTGTAAATATAATGTGTTTTGACCAATTGATATATACCCTTCAGCTAGGAATCCTGCTCCACCTTTTATTGATTTTTCTGGGTCTGTCCATCCCTTCTTCTTAGCATATGCTAAAGCATTTTTTATTATAGTAGCACTTCCTGAGCCGGTTGCATTAACATTTAAAAAGTTGTAATATCCTCTATAATCTGTTGAATATATGCCTGATGAAGTAGCAGAGCCTGTTGAGCCTTGCTCCTGTACTATTCTTGATGCCAAATGATATGGACTTATTCCTGCTTGCTCTGCAGCTTCCATAATAACTTTTGCATAAGATTTATTTATTGTTTTTTTAGAGCCATTAGTTGCTGTATAGCTTATTGTGCTTACATCTAAATAAGTTCCATCCAATATTTGTTCTACTCCATCTAATGTATATGTATTATCTTTCCACTCTAAGTTTTCAAATTGGAAAACATAATCTTCAAATAAAGAATTACGTGGATCCATATAGTATGATACTGTAGATGTAGATGCACATCTCCAACTTCCGTTGTCATAGGCTTTGTTTCCACATACAGAGCATACCCACTCACCTGTTTTATTTTGAACTAAGTTTCTTCCATGCTCAGCTGTTGTCTCGTTTTTTATAACTGTATTCCAGTCAAGACCTGTATATAATATTGTAAACGACCAATTAGGATGCTCATCTAATAAATCATCTAATAAAGCTGCATAACCCGGGTAGTCATCCAACATATTGCTTCCTTTTTTATATTCTTTTATGTTTTGTGATTTTGCTTGAACTTCATTAACTAGAAAAACATTTATAAATACTCCAATAATTAATAAAATAATTAAGAATAAACTTGTCATTTTTATTAATTTACTATTTATATTCATAATTTGTTTTGCCTCCTCATTCGTTTTATCGACATTTTTTCAGGTACAGTATATCATTAATCTTTTTTCGCGTCAACCCAATTTTTTATTTATTTTTTTGATAATTTTCTTTACAAAAATTGCTGTTTAATATACAATAATGTAGAAGTTTTATTTTGCTATATTTCATAATTTTGATAAAAATTTTTCTTTACTCACACATACTTTTTATGAGCTATAGCAAAAATATAAAGGAATGAAAAAAATGGATACATTTGTTGCAAAAAATGAGCAAGACACAATAGATTTTGCCGAAAAATTTGCCAAAAAATTAAAAGTTGGTGACATTATTGTTCTTTCCGGAGAACTCGGCTCTGGGAAAACAAAATTCGTACAAGGTGTTTTAAAACATTTTGGCTTAGAAAATGAAATCTCCAGCCCTACATTTACCATTGTAAATGAGTATAATGCTGGTGAGATAAATATATATCATTTCGATGTATATAGATTAGAAGATTCAGACGAATTCTATGCCATGGGTGGAGATGAACTTTTTTCGACTGGAATTTGTTTGATTGAATGGGGCGAAATGATTGAGGATATCTTGCCAAAGCCTTATACAAAAATAACATTCAGCAAAAACGATGACGATGTTAATTACAGAGAATTAAAAATTGAGACAATTGAATAAATAAAATTAAGCAGGTGATAAAAAATGAAAGTACTCGCAATTGATACCTCTTCTAAAAGATGCAGTGTCACAATTTTAGAAGATGACAACATTTTAATAAATTTATATAATGATGATGAAAAAACACATTCTGTCAAATTGATGCCAATGGTAGATGAAGCATTTAATAAAACTAACCTTACTTTAGATGATATTGCTCTTATTGCATGCTCAATTGGTCCTGGCTCTTTTACAGGTGTTAGAATTGGAATTGCAACAGTAAAAGCATTTGCCGATGTTAAAAACATTCCAGTAGTCGGAGTTAGCTCATTGGAGAGCCTAGCATATAATGTAAAAAATTTAGCTAGCCCATCAAGTTTGATTTGCTCTTTAATTGATGCCAAAAACGAAAATGTATATTGTGGATTATATTATTTTCAAAATGATAAATGTAATACAATTACAATGTTTGCAGAAAGTTTAGAAAAAACAATAAAAACTATTAGTGAAAAACTTAACGAATATTCAGACGGCTTAAATGCATTTGAAAACCCAGAAAATATTAACTTAAAAGAAGTTTTATTTGTTGGCGATGGCTCTAAAGCATATAAGGATATTCTTACTTCCACTTTTGCTAATGCGAATTTTGCTTCTAATGAAGACAACATGCAAAGTGGAATTAGTATTGGACAAGCAGGTCTTCAAAAATATCAAGAAGGAAAATATGGAGACTCTTCTTCTATCTCTCCTATTTATTTAAGAAAATCTCAAGCAGAAAGAGCACTAGAAGAAAAAATAAAAATTTCCCCAATGACAAATGAAGATATAGAAAATATAACACCAATATTTAAGTCTGATTTTGACGAATTTTGGAATATTAATAATTTAAAAAATGATTTTGCAAATTCTAATTCCAGATACTTTGTTGCAAAACTTGATGACGAAATTGTTGGCTTTGCTGGAATTTTAAAAATTTGTGATGAAGCAAATATAATGAATATTGCTACCAAAGTAAATAAAAGGCATCTAGGCATTGGTACTAAGTTGCTAGAAGCACTTATCTCCTCTGCCAAAGAGCTAAAATGTACAAGTATTACATTAGAAGTTAATGAGCATAATATTTATGCTATTAATTTATATAAAAAATTTAATTTTAATCGAATAGGTTTAAGAAAAAAGTATTATAATAATACGGATGATGCAATAATTATGTCTATCACTTTCTAATTGTGGGACAGACATCAATTAGAAAAAAAACGAGGAGGAATACGAATGAAAAGAAAAAATGAACTAAATTATAAGGAATTAAAGGTAACATGCGATTCAAAAATTTTTAATTTTAATACAACTGACGAACTTGAGCCAATTAGCACAGGTATTGGTCAAGAGCGTGGAATTAAGGCATTAGAGTTTGGTCTAAACGTAGATATTAACGGATATAATGTTTATGTTGAAGGCCCTTATGGTGTTGGTAAAACAGCATATGTAAAAAATTATTTAGGAGTTATATCTAAAAAGAAAAAAGCTCCAAATGATTGGTGCTATTTATATAACTTTGATAATCCAAATGAGCCAGTTGCTGTTCCTTTGCCTGCTGGTCAAGGAAAAGAATTTCAAAATACCATGAATTCTTTTATCAATGAAATCAAAATAGACATAAAAAACACATTCAATAATGAAGATTTTGAAAAAGAAAAGAACTTAATTAAACAGGAGTATGAGACAAAACGAAATCTTCTTTTGGAGCAATTAAATAAAAAGTCTGCAGAATATGGGTTTACTGTAAAGTCAGCTCAGAATGGCATATATATGATGCCTATTTTAAATGGTAAAACTATTGCAGAAGAAGAATTTAACAAATTAGACGAAGCTACCAAGAAAGAGTTTGAAGATAAGTCTACTATTGTTCAACAACATATTATGGAAGCTATTGGTGAAATAAAAACTATTGAGAGAGAATCTGATAAACGTATTCAGGAATGGCAATCCAATGTTGCATTACTTACTATTAATGCTCACATAAATTTGATAAAAGCAAAATACAAGAAAAATAAAAAAATTAACAACTTCTTAGAAGCTATCAAAAAAGATATATTAAAAAATATTAATTTGTTTACTGCAGACGAAAAAGCCTTAGATGGCAAACTACAAGGTCCACAAGCAGCTCACCCAGAAATATATAAACCTTGGCTTAATTACAGAGTAAATTTATTTATAGATAATAGTAATTTAGAAGGTGCACCTGTTGTTGCCGATACTAATTATTCATATCATAATATTTTTGGTAAGCTTGAGTACGAAAATTATTATGGAACATTAAAAACTGATTATACAATGCTTAAACCTGGTCTTCTCCATATTGCTAATGGTGGATATTTAGTTTTTCAAGCTAATGACTTGCTAACAAATAGTTTATGCTATGATACATTAAAAAAGGTTCTAAGAAGCAAAACTTTAGGTATAGAAAATGCTGCTGACCCACGCTCTTCTATGGTTATGGTTTCTTTGAAACCAGAGCCTATACCATTGGATTTAAAAGTAATTCTAATAGGTGACGAAAACATATATCAAACACTTCTTGCAATGGACCAAGATTTTAGAAAATTATTTAAAATAAAAGTTGAATTTGCAGATGATGCGCCCTTAAATAAAGATAACATGGTAAAGCTTGCTAGATTTGTAAAAGGATATTGTGACCATGAGGAATTACCACCTCTAGATAGTGGTGCTATGGCAAAAGTAATTGAATATGCCTCAAAACTTGCGGATAGTCAAGATAAATTATCAACACGCTTTACTGATTTGTCATTAATTGTTGGTGAAGCTTCTACTTGGGCTAAAATGGCTAAGTCAAAAGTTATAACAGAAGAATTTATAACTAAAGCATTAGAAGAAAAAACTGACAGAGTAAAAAAATATGACGAAAAATATATGGAAATGATTAAAGATGATACACTTCTTATTGATACTTCTGGCTCGAAAGTTGGACAAATAAATGGTCTTACTATTATGAATGTCGGAGATTATACTTTTGGAAAACCAGTAAAAATAACAGCTAACACGTACACTGGTAAAAATGGTATTATTAATATAGAGCGTGAAGTTGAGCTTTCTGGCTCTTCACATTCAAAAGGTATATTAATTTTATCAGGATACTTAGGAGAAATGTTTGCACAAGATATGCCTCTTTCTCTTACTGCCAGCATATGTTTCGAGCAATTATATAGCGGTGTTGATGGTGATAGTGCTTCAAGTACTGAGCTTTATGCCCTACTTTCAAGCTTATCCAACATTCCTATAAATCAAGCTTTTGCAGTTACAGGCTCTGTAAACCAGAAAGGTGAAATACAACCTATAGGCGGTGTAAACGATAAAATAGAAGGATTCTTCCAAGTATGTAAAATGAGAGGTCTAGATGGAGCACATAGTGTAATTATTCCAAAACAAAACGTAAGGAATCTAAATCTTTCAGATGAGGTAATCGATGCTGTAAAAAATGGTAAATTCCACATATATGCAATTTCAACTATAGATGAAGGAATTGAGCTTTTAACTGGTGTACCTGCCGGTAGTAAAGATGAGAATGGAAACTTCCCTGCAGGAACTATAAATTATCTAGTGTATAATAAATTGAAAAAATATGCAGATGTAAGCAAAGAAAAATGAGTAATTTGACTTTTTATGTAAATAATGTTATTATATATTAGTAATCACTTTTTAAAGTGAAATTTTTACAAAGGAGTGTCATATAATATGACAAATCGCGAACTGATTGAGCAGCAGCTTAATGTATGCGACCAACTCGATTTAATGCTGCAGAAGATGACAGATGTGTTGAAAAACTGGGAAAACGACCTTCTGTCAATCCAAGATTCAGGGAATGATGCTGAAAATGAGGATGATTCTGAGCCCGGACTTGACGAAAGTCAAGAATTTATCGATGATGACCTTCTTACCATTACCTATGACAAGAAGGAAAATTATACCGGTATCAGTTACGATGATTCCATTTTGGAGCTTTCTACTTCTGAAAAATTGGAAATTCTGCATGACATTGCTTCGACTTTGGGAGTCCGCGAGCAAATCCAATTTAAGTAGTCAAGTTTTTTAGCTAACTACTAATCCCCACTTACTTTAAAAGTAAGTGGGGATTTTTTTATTGTTTCTACAATTGAATAATATTATTTTTCATCTTTTACTGTTTCTACTGGTTCTTCTTTTACAGTATCAACTGTTTCTTGAACAACTGGAGCTTCTGTTTGAGTTGCTGGTGCCTCTTCTGGAGCTGCTTCTACAGGTGTTTCTACTTCTTCGCTTACTGGCTCTTCTGTCATTTCTTCTTTAATAGTGATTTCTCTATTTTCAATTCTAGCACCTGTATTTTCTTTAGTTCTAGCAGCTTTACCTACTCTATCTCTTAAATAGTATAGTTTAGCACGTCTAGCTTTACCTACTCTAACTACTTCTACTTTCTCTACTAATGGAGAATGTACTAAGAATGTTTTTTCAACACCAACACCGTAAGCTATTTTTCTTACTGTAAATGTTGCATTTACTCCTCCACCTTGTTTTTTAATTATAATTCCTTCAAATACTTGGATTCTCTCTCTATTACCTTCCTTAATTCTTTGATGTACTCTTACTGTATCACCAATTTTAAGCTCAGGTATCTTATTCTTCAATTGTTCATGCTCTATTGATTTTATGATATCCATTTGATATCCTCCTTCCTCTATTTAATTCTTATTTTAATAAATCAGGTCTTTTTTTCTTTGTGACCTCTAGCGATTTTTCTTCTCGCCATTTTCTTATATTTTCATGATGTCCAGAAATCAAAACTTCTGGCACTTTCTTGCCTCTAAATTCTTCTGGTCTTGTATATTGTGGATATTCTAATAAGTTGCTACTAAATGATTCTTCATTTGTAGAATCTTCACTTAGAACTCCTTGTACATATCTACTAACTGAATCTATAAGTACCATTGCTGGTAGCTCTCCTCCTGTTAGCACATAATCTCCTATAGAAATTTCCTCATCTACAATCTCATCCAAAACTCTTTGGTCAATTCCTTCGTAATGTCCACAAAGTAATATTAAATGATTTTCTTTAGACAGCTCTTTAACTTTATCTTGATTTAAAACTTTTCCTTGTGGAGATAAATATATAACTTTTGCTTTATCATCTTTTACAGAAGAATATGCATCGTACACAACATCAGGCATCATTACCATTCCTGCTCCTCCACCATATGGAGTATCATCAACTTTTTTGTGTTTATTCTTTGAAAAATCTCTAATATTTATTAAATTAATTTCTATTAGCCCTTTTTCCTTTGCTCTTCCAATTATGCTTTCATCTAATGACTTAAACATCTCTGGAAAAAGTGTAAGCACATCAAATTTCATCTTTCCTCCATTTAAACCAAGCCCTCTATCAAGTGAACAACTATCCTATCATTGTCCATATCAATTTGTTTAATTACTTCCTTTGTAGAAGGTAATAATATTTGTTTTCCTAAGTCATCTTTTATTACATAAATATCATGAACTTTGTTATTATATATGTCATTTACCTTTCCAAGCAAGTTACCTTGCTCATCATAAACCTGCATTCCAATCAAATCTGCTATAAAGTATGTATCTTTTGGAAGCTTTCTTGCATTCTCCCTTTTTATTTTTATATAGCAACCTTTATATTTTTCTGCCATATTAATATCTTCAATACCTTTAAATTTAATTAAAACTACATTTTTCTGATATTTTATTTCTTCAATTTGCATTTCTATAAGCTCTTTGTTTTTTACAACTAATACGCTTTTTAATTCTGCAAATCTTTCCATGTCATCAGTAAATGGATTAACTTTTACAAAGCCCTTAATACCAAATGTGTTTACAATTTGACCTATTTCAAAATATTCTTGTTTCATATTTAGCTCCTTAATCTAAGAACTCTACTACTACCTTTTTCTTATTTTTTGAGCCTAAAGCCCTCATAACTGAGCGAATAGAATTTGCAACTTTTCCTTGTTTACCAATCACTCTGCCCATGTCACTACCTGCAACTTTAACCTCATAAGTAATTTTGTCTGCTTCCTCTTTTTCATTTATAGAAACAGAATTTTGGTCTTCAACTATGTTTCTTATAATTGTTTCTAAAACTTGTTTCATAACCAATTCCTTTCTTTGTGCTTAAGCTATTTAGTTAGCTTTTTCTATAAGTTGCTTTACTGTATCTGTAGGCTTAGCACCATTCTTAATCCATTTTTCTACCTTTTCTTTGTCCAATACTATTGTAGATGGCTCTGTCATAGGATCATATGTTCCTATTTTTTCAATTATTTTTCCATCTCTTGGGCTTCTTGAATCTGCAACTACTATGTGGTAGAATGGAGCCTTCTTAGCACCTTGTCTTTGTAATCTTATTTTTACCATTAAATTCACCTCCTGAAAATTTTGCCTAAGAATTATTAATAATGGTATTTAATAATTCTTATTATATATTTTAAAATTAAAATCAACCTTTAAGCATATTTTTCAAATCTTGTGGATTTAGTCCCTTCATCATCTTCTTCATATTCTTGCTGTCTTTCATCTGTCTCATCATTTTTTGCGTCATTTCAAAAGATTTCATGAATTTGTTTATTTCTTGAACTGAAGTTCCACTTCCTTTTGCAATTCTAATACGTCTATTTCCATTTAGTAGCTTCGGATTTCTTCTTTCCTCTTTTGTCATAGAAGATATCATTGCTTCAATTCTTACAAATTCTTTATCATCTACTTTAACATCTTTTAACTGATTCATACCTGGTATCATTTTTAATAATGATGAAAAAGAGCCCATCTTTTTGATTTGTCTTAATTGTGTTAAATAATCATCTAAATCTAAGTCCTTTTTCTTCTTTAGCTGTTTTTCAAGCTTTTCAGCTTCCTCTATGTCAATTGCCTCTTCTGCTTTTTCTATTATTGAAAGTACATCACCCATACCTAAAATCCTTGATGCCATTCTTTCTGGATAAAATACTTCTATATCGCTTAATTTTTCACCTGTTGCTGCAAATTTAATTGGTCTTCCTGTAATCTTCTTTACTGATAATGCAGCACCACCTCTTGTATCACCATCAAGTTTTGTAAGTACAACGCCATCTATTCCAAGTGCTTCATTAAATGATTTTGCAACATTTACAGCATCTTGACCAGTCATTGCGTCAACTACAAGCAAAATTTCATGTGGTTTTACATTTGCCTTTACATTTTTTAGCTCTGTCATTAATTCTTCATCTATATGTAAACGACCCGCTGTGTCTAGTATAACTACATCATTAAGCTTGCTAACTGCTACATCTATTGCCTGCCTTGCGATCTTTACAACATCTTTTGAATTTTCATTTGCATAAACCGGTATATTTAATTGTCCACCTACAACTTGAAGTTGCTTAATTGCTGCTGGTCTATATACATCACAAGCAACTAAAAGTGGCTTTTTACCTTGTTTTCTTAGTAAATTTGCAAGCTTCCCTGCAGTAGTAGTCTTACCAGAGCCTTGAAGTCCAACAAGCATTATAACTGTTGGTGGATTAGGAGTAAAGTTTATTTTACTTTCAGTACCTCCTAGAAGTTCTACTAATTCATCTTTTACTATTTTAATAACTTGCTGTCCTGGAGTAAGTGACTTTAGAACATCCTGCCCTAAAGCTTTCTCTTGTATGGTATTTATGAATTCTTTAACTATTGCATAGTTAACATCTGCTTCTAATAATGCAAGCTTTACCTCCCTTAACATTTCTTTTAAGTCAGACTCCGTAATTCTTGCTTTTCCTCTTAATTTTCTAGTTACTTCTTGTAACTTAGCAGATAAACCTTCAAATGCCATAGCTTCTTCCTCCCCAGTGTAATATTTTATATTATTAATTTAAGCAAATTAGTTCTCTAGTAACATTGCTAATTATTTTTTCTATTTTCTTATCTGATGAAGTATCTTTTATTTTATTTAACTCTTCAATTATTCCTTGTATTTGTTTTTCTTGGTCTCTCATCTTTTTCATAATTAAAAGCTTTTCTTCATACTCGAAAAGTTTGCTTTCCCCCTTTTTTATTATGTCTCTAACTGCTTGTCTTGTTATATTATTATTTTCTGCAATCTCTGAAAGTGATAAGTCATTATTATAATAATCATCAATTAATTCATATTGTTTTTCTGTCAAAAGTTTTCCATATATTTGACACAAAATACTTATTTCAACTTTCTTATCCATGTTTATCACCTCAAGTTAAAACATAATCATTTTTCAACGAATTGCAAAAAAATATATTAGCATTAAAATGTAATGCTAATATACTTTACACTATTTTTCGCGATTTGTCAAGTACTTTGACTAATTCTTCTACTAATTTTATATTTTTTGCGCTATTTTAGCAATTTAGATTGTGAACTTTTGCTTAGTCAGCTGCTTCTATTGTGAAGTCTTTTGCATTTACTACGTCTGCAGTAAATGTTACATTAAGTTTTTTAGTTTCGCCTGGTTCCATATCTTCTATTACTGCGTTGCTCTGTGTTAATACTGCGTTATCGTCACCTAGGATTGTTATCTTTACTGTCTCTATTTCATGTGCTGATGAGCCTGTATTTTTAACATCTGCTAGTAATACAGTTGCACCATTTCTCTCTGCAAATTGAATGTTGCTTATTTCTAGATTTCCATATGTTTTTGTGCTGTTAAAGTTTGTACTATTGTTTAGTCTTGTTCCATCATCTAGTTGTGTTGAATAAGTATTATCAACTACATTCTCAGCTCCATTATTGTTAGAACCACCTGTTTGTCCTCCTTCGTTGCTCTTGTTCTTAGACATTCCTAAGGCTACAAATAGTACTATTGCTATAATTACAACAGCTACTAATAAAACAATCCACCTTTTTTCATTCTTATTCATCTTCCACCGTTTCTTTCTTTATTTTTTTCTTTTTGTTTTCACGATATAATTCTATACCATAAAAAATGTATTGACAAGCATTTTATTAAAAATTTTTTAATATTTTTTTTTTATCTTCTCACATACGTTATATACTCATAATCGTAAGGATTTTTTTCGTCTTTTATACCTTGCTCTCTCTCAACTATTTTCCATTCGTTTTCATCAATTTCTGGAAAATATACATCTCCATCAAACTCTTGATTTATTTTTGTTATATAAAGCTTACTAGCTTTGGGAAGCAAAAGTTTATATATGCTTGCTCCTCCTATCACAAAATTTTCTTCTTCTGAATTTTCATATTTTTCTATCTTATCTATACTGTCAATCACTTCTACATTTTCATCATCAATATTCATTTCAGCATCATTACAAAGCACAATATGTTTTCTGTTTGGCAAAACTCTTCCTAATGATTCAAAAGTTTTTCTTCCCATTATTATAGTATGTCCTGTTGTCAATCTTTTAAATCTCTTTAAATCTTCTGGCAAATGCCAAATTAATTTATTATCTTTTCCTATCACATTATTTTTTGCAACTGCTACTATTATACTTAACATTTTCTCCTCCTATATCGCAACTGGAATTTTTCCTAGTTTTATCTCTTTGTTATAATCATAGCCTTGTACTTCAAAATCTTCCACTTTAAAATCGTAGAAATTCTTTGTAGGATTATTTATTTTTAATTGTGGATGTACATCCATTGGCTCTGCCTCTATTAATTTTTCTATTAAAGGAATATGCCTGTCATAAATATGGCAATCACCAATATTATGTGTTAAAGTTCCTACTTCTAATCCTGCAACTTGTGCAAACATACACAAAAGTGCAGCATATTGCATCGTGTTCCATCCATTTGCAGCAAGCATATCTTGTGAGCGTTGATTTAATATAAGGTGTAATTTTCCACCTTTTACAAGCCATTGAGTTCCATATGCACATGGCTCTAGTCTCATATCTTTAAGTTCTTCATGATTAAAAATATTAGTCATAATTCTACGACTTGCTGGGTCGTTTTTTAATAAGTATAATACATAATCAACTTGGTCCATTTTTATTATACCTTCTTTAGTTTTAAAATCATATTTCTTGCCTAGTTGATAACCATAAGCTTTACCAATTGTGCCATTTTCATCAATCCATTGGTCCCAAATATGAGAATTTAAATCTTTTACATTGTTTGATTTTTTCTGCCAAATCCAAAGTATTTCATCTATAGCTCTCATAACAGTCTTACTATTATTCCTTAATGTAATCATAGGAAACTCTTTTCCTACATCATACTTATTACATACACCTACAATAGAAATATAATTTGCTTCAGCACCATCTTCCCACCTAGTTCTTACATTAGTTCCTTCAGATGAAACTCCCTCATTAATTATTTTTCTACATGTTTCAATAAAATGTTTATCCGCTTCAGTCATTTTTCTATTCCTCCTTTTGTCGCTTTAGGGACAGGCCTAAAAACGACAAAGTTGTCGTTTTGGGGACAGGCCTACTCTAAAACTTTTTTATATTTATTACTCATCCCAGTTAGGCACATACTCTTCCTCATGCTCTCCCAATTCCTGCATATAACCGTTTTTCAGCTCTAAAGTATATAAGAAGTTTTCTATCTCTTTATATTCTTTTTTTGTAAGCTTCCTATTTATATACTTGTCCTGTTTTGCTTTATATGTAGGAAAGTACTGAGCCATGATGCTCACATATGTGTCCTCAGGCATATTTTCTCTCACCCATTTTAATATATGTTTGCTATTTTGTAAATGGTTTGGTAAAACTAAATGTCTAATAATTACTCCTTTTTGTATTATTCCATTTTCGTCAAATACAGCTGTCCCAACTTGATTGTACATTTCTTTTATTGCAGTAGTAGCAATTTCAAAATACTTATCTACATTGGAATACTTCTTTGACAAGTCATTGGAATAATATTTTAAATCTGGTAAATACACATCAATATATCCGTCTAACGCTTTAATTGTATCAACATTCTCGTATCCATTTGAATTGTAGATTATCGGAATACATAATCCGCTTCTTCCTAGCAATCTTTATCGCTTCAATTATTTGATAAGCATACATAGTCGGTGTAACTAAATTTATGTTATTTACACCTTTTTCTTGTTGAGATATAAAAATATCTGATAGCTCTTCAATTGAGAGCTCTCTTCCCTTACCAAACTGACTTATCTCATGGTTTTGGCAATACATGCAGTTTAAATTGCAATTAGAGAAAAAGACTGTACCAGAGCCATTGTTTCCACTAATACATGGCTCTTCAAACTCATGTATCGATGCAAGAGCAATTTTTATTTTATCATTACACTTGCATCTTCCTATCTTCCCATTTTCTCTGTTAACTTTACATCTATGCGGACAAATCTCGCACTTTTCTAGCTCTATCATTCTTACTCCTCATTCTTCAATCTCAAATACCCAAGCTCATTCCACCTGTTATACGCCAAATTCAAATTAAACAATAGCTTTGGCTTTGCACCTGCCCTATTTTTATCTACAACACAAGCATAATATCTTTCGTCTGGATCAGTATATTTTTTAAGCTCAAAGAATTTCGTATCAACTTCTTCTAATGAATATTGATATTTATCCCAATCCTCTCTTACAATTTGTTTTATTAAACATAGTGTATCTAGTACCTCTTTTACTGTTCTACTAACTGCCAAGTCGTTAACACTTAAATTAATAGGAAGAGTCGTGCTCTCTGTAAGCTGCAATGTAGAGCATATGAACATATTAAAATTTTGTGCTAAATTTGAAAGTATTGTTGCTGTCCTTTTTATTTCTTCTCCATTTCCTATGTTTGCCGTATCAGTCTTCAAAGTATCATAAAATACATATTCTATTTTTTCTTTATAGTAATAGTTCATTATAACTTTCTTTAACTCGTCATTTGTATGGTCTGTAATATTTATAAAATATATTGAGTTATTAATTTGATTATTTAGCCAATCTGTTACAGCTATAGTCTTATTAAATTCAGATGATACTTTTTTTAGTCTATCTACAAATTGCCTTCTCGTTTCTTTTTCACCTTGTACTATAAAACCATCTTTATCTACTTCGACTTTTGCATTTTTATCTGCTCTAAATTTGAACTCTAATAATTCGCCTTCTGTTTTTGTTATTTGTTGTCCATGTAATTCTTGCATTTTTGGGTTATTTAACACTGTAGTTATTAAGCATAATTTCATTTTTTCTTCGGACATTTCGTTAGAAATAACCAGCACTTTCTTTTTGTGTACAAACGCAGTATATGCCGCAAGATTTATTGTGAATCTACTTTTACCAGAGTTTGATGGCATAGCGAATGCCATTGTTTCACCTTTACGTATTCCCTTGAACACGCTTGAAAGAATCGGAAATGGTAATGCCAACCCATTTGTCAGGTTATTCTCTCCCTTTTCTAAAAAGTCTGTTAAGTCTTCGCTTAAAACTGCTTGCTTGAATTTTTGAGTAACACTTACTTGTACTATAGCGGCTTTTACCTCATCAACTGACATTTGAGAATATAGCTCATAATCTAATATTCCCATTATCTGCTCTTGAATTTCCTCTCTTGGCTCCTCCAAATAGTGTTTCCTTATTATGAATAATTTTCTAAGCTCTGTATATACTTTCTCTGGATTATAATCAATTGCTAAAATCTCATCTTTTATGTCTTGTTTTTGTTTGTATGTTTCATTATTGTCTACTGAGAAGTTAAAGCCTTTTTTAGCTATTTCCGGAGTATAATTTCCTCCTTCTGTAAACAATATGCTTTTATATATATTAAGTAAGCTTTGGTCGTCAAAATAGCATTCTGCAAATAATATATAGTATTTTGCAATTAACTTTGGATTGTTTAAAAGAAGTCCAATATATGCTTTTTCTAATGACTCATTTCTCAATTTTTCTGGATATATAGATTCTTGCTTTTTTACTTCTTCTTTATACTTTGGCTTTTCCTCGTCATCGATCCCAAATTCGCTTTTGTAGTCTTCATATTCACTGCCTTCGTCATCTTCCATCTCGTCATAGTTATCGTCTTCGTCTACTTTATCATCTTCTACATTGTCATTGTCATAATCAGATTCTTCCTCATAATTCTCTTGCTCATACTCATCTTCATAGCCATAAGGCTCATCCTCATAAGTTTCCTCTTCCCCAAAATCTTCAAAATTTTCTAAATCTTCAGAATCATCCTCTATCTCGTCCTGCTCAACCTCTTCTGGCTCTATTACTTTCTTCTTTTTTCTTTTTCTCTTTACTGGCTGTTTTTCTGTTTTCTTTGGTCTGCCCCTTTTAGTTTCTTTATTTTCTCGCTCTTTTTTTTCATCTTTATCACTAGAGTTGATTGAATTATTTAACTTTCTAATTATTTCTAAAGCCTTACCTAGATTTCCATCGTCAAGTAAATTTCTAGCTTTTTTAATCTCTTTTTTATCTTTTCCCGCTCTCTCAAATGCATCTAATATTTGATATAACTTGTCTATATTTTCATTTGCCATTCTTTAGTTCACCTCTCTTTATTTCTTCACAAATTCTATCACAGTTAGATTTAATTTACAACAAAAAAATAAATCAAATTCTAACTAAAATAATTGTTCCTTTTGGCTCATTATGCATCGCTTTTATAGTGCCTTTGTGTTTTGATACTATAGTATGTGCTATAGAAAGCCCCAAGCCTGTACTTCCAGTTGCTCTTGAGCGCGCTTTGTCTTCTCTATAAAATCTATCAAAAACTCTTTTTAATCCCTCATCACTTATTCCTATACCTGTATCTCTAACTTCTATATTGCATCTTCCATCTTTAGCATATGTTTTTATAGTAATTGTATCTTTTTCTACTGTATATTTTATTGCATTATCCAACAATATAATTAACAATTCAGTAATTTTATTTTTATTCACATTTATTTCTTTTTCATATTTTAAATCTAAAACTATGTTTTTGTCTTTCACTTTAGTAAAATCTTCGTATGGTACAACTACCTCTTTAATCAGGCTGTCTATATTTACTTTTTCTTTATTTAGCTTATATTCATTGGCATCTGACCTTGCTAACGACATTAATTCCTTTACTAATTTTGATAACCTTTTAGTCTCTTTTAATGTCAAGTTAATGTCTTCTGACTTATCTATAATTTTGGAATTTGGCTCTTGTAATAGTAGCTCCTGTTTTGCTTGTATTATTGTAAGTGGAGTACGAAGTTCGTGTGAAGCATTTTCAACAAATTCTATTTGCTTTTTGTATGATTTATATATAGGTTTTTTCTGGCATAGTGAAATTATTTTTTCACTTATCGAAATAAAGTCGCCTTCCTGATATATCGGCTTTACATATTTTTCTATAATATCTATGTAATTTTCTCCGATTTGTACATAATGAGTTTGAATTGCATATCGATTAAATCTTTCTCCTTCAACCTCAATCTCTAAATTTTTATTATCATTTGCTTTAAGCTCCATACTTTTCCTCCACATTATTCTAATATTTTTGTAAATCTTGGTAACAGTGTGATTATAACTTTGCTTCCTTAAAATAAACTTAAATTTTTTCTTTATTTTTAATTTTTTTTGTGCTATAATATCTTGGTATTTTGTAAAAATTAATTGGAGGTACACAATGATTTCAAAAAGTATAGTAAATGTTAGATATGCAGAAACAGACAAAATGGGAATTGTACATCATTCTGTTTATCCTATTTGGTTTGAGCTTGCAAGAACAGATTTATCTAAACAAGCTGGTTTTCCATATTCTAAAATGGAAGAATGTGGACTTATGACACCTTTAATAGAGCTTAATTGTAAGTACTATAGTCCAGCTTATTATGATGATGAACTTGTAGTTACCGCTACCGTAAGTAAGCTTACTCCAGCTAGAGTTGTGTTCTCCTACGAAGTGTATAGAGATGATATGGAAAAACCACTTTGTACAGGCTACACCGTTCATGCAATTGTAAATAAAGAAATGAGACCAATAAACACGAAAAAATTATTTCCAGAAATTTATGAAACCATGGAAAGAATGATGAATTAGATTAATTTTGTAATATGTTAGCAGGTCTGTCCCAAAAACGACAACTTTGTCGTTTTTAGGCCTGTCCCTATAGCGACAAGGAGGTAATTAATAATGGTTTTTGAGCATAAATCTAGAGTAGATATTAGTAAAGTAAATGCAAATGCAGATATAACAAATAAAGGCATGCTCTCACTTCTTGAAAATGTGGCTTGCATGCATTCAGATAAAGCAGGATATGGTATTCGCGAAATCCCTTTAACTCATCTGTCTTGGGTGCAATTGAATTGGAGAGTTCATATTATAAGAAGGTTAAAATATGGTGAAGAAGTTACAGTAAAAACCTGGGCACATACTACAACAAAAGTAAGCACATTACGTGATTTTGAAGTATTAGATAAAGATAATAAACGAGTTTGTATCGCTACTACTCGTTGGACATTAACAAATATCGATACTCAAGGTATTACAAAAATACCAGATGATGTTATGCAAAAATATTTACCTGATGTACTACGTATTATGCCAGATTTCGAATTTAAAAAATTAAAAGAGCCAGATACCTTTTCTAATGAATATATATATACTACTCAAAGAAGAGATATTGATGTAAACAAGCACATGCACAATTTAAATTATCTAGATTTAGCATATGAAGCATTGCCTGAAGACGTATATAATAATGCTGTATTAAATAATAAAGATTTTGAAAATATAGAAATTATGTATAAAACTGCAATTAGACTAGGCGACACTTCTAGATGTTTATACACTTTTGATGAAGAAAAGCATATAATTACTATAAAAGGAATGGATGAAAAAACTTTACATTGTATAGTAGAATTGTGGTAAAACATATTTACTTAATATTTTTTTAATGTTATACTATATTTAAATTCATTTACAAAGGGGAAAAAAACTATGGTAATTAATGAGGATGGATTAATTACTGAAAATCAAAATACATTAGATAATACTCAAATAGATACTGAAGCTATATCTTCTGAGGAAGATTCAACAGATAAAGCAGAAATAGTTACAGAAGAAAATTTTGATTTAGAAAGTAATGAGCAAATATCAAACGATTTATCGGCTAAAGAGGAAACAGCCAATACTAATTGTTTGGCATTGACTGTTCGTAAGTCCTATAATCTATCAATTGTAAAAAATAGTATTTTTACTACTCTTCGTGTTTCGTGGAAAGTAGCTCTTTCTACTTTTGTCCTTAATATTCTAAAATTATTTTTTTAAACTCTTACTCAGATTTACCAAGCAAGAGTTTATTACCTATCGTTATACATGTTAAAAGCATTTAATTTCATGAACTTATTTTTTTATTTGCTATTTAATTCCAAAATTGAGATATTATTTTTCTTAGAAAAACTCCTAATTTATTATTATATTTAGATAATGTATTTTTTCCTTTATCCTTACTTATTTTCATAAGTTGCTTATCAAATTTTTTCATAATCTCTTCTTTATAATTTTCATAAAAATCTGATAATAAAAATCTATTTTTTTCTTCTATTCCAATGTGTTTTTTATAATTTAAAAATTTTTCTATATAAAAATCTATCTCTTCTATTGTAGTTAACCTTGGTACAATGTTATCAAAATATTTAACCATCATAACATTTTGAATTGAAAGGAAAAATTGTGAAACCTCATCTTCATAAATTTCTCTTTCTTGGTGGCTCGCTTTCGTTAGCAGCTCGTTTTTTACGTCAAACATTTTATCAAAATTTTTTATTAATTCATTCGATTTTTCTTCAAATGTATTATAAAATTCATCTTCAAATTTATCGTTTATCCCTAAAGTCTCTTGTATTACAACATCTTCGCCAATAAGATATATTAGTTGCTCCATCAAGTTAGTCATTAGTGGATATTTATTAGGACTGATTGTGCTTACTTTTATTCCATAGACATTAACATTTTCTCTTTCATTTTTCATCATTTTGGATGACATGTATTGAACAGCAGCTTCGTCTAAGCCCAATCCTTTTATTGAAAAATCTCCAAATGAGCATAATCCCATTTGTTTTATTTTACCATTTTTATTTCTTGCTACTTGTAAGTAGTGTATCACCTCATGAAATATCTCATCATTTGGCTCATATATATTTATATTTTCATCAATATACATACTATCATCATCAAGTATATAATTAACTTGTGCAATTCCATCCTGAGTTTTTGCATAATACATTTTGCAATTTAAAATTTTTGCAAGCATTTCATTATATTTATTTTGTAAAATTGGGAAAGTGCTAACGAGTACATTAGATACGTAATGTGCTAGATAATTGATGTCTTTATAGTTTAATTCTTCTATTTTTTCAATTCCTAACTTAGATAATTTCTTTTGTATGTTCACCGTTTTCCTCCAAGATTTTATTTTCTTCTACATTATATTACAGTTTATTTTAAGAAGCAATAGAAAAAAGATGAAATTTTTTAATTCCATCTTTTTAAATTATTAGTATATAAATATTTAGTAATAATTTCAAGTATATCAACTTAATTTACGTAGCTTGTGGTTAACACAACTTCGGTATCAGTAATAACTATATTCAATTGCTTTCCGTCATTTATAATTTTATCTTTGTATCTTTCGAAATTCTCATTAATATTCTCATTGAGATTATCAATAATTTCTTGTCTATTATCTAAATCATTTTTTTCATACTTTTCTGTATTATTTATTTCTTTAGAAGAAATATCTGCATCGACAACATAAATAGTATTATCAGTTAATTTATAATAAAGCTGTACACTACCTTTTTCTAAGCTTTTTAATTGATAATGTATCTTTATTACTTTCCCTCCTTTTATTTTTTTATTTTCTTCTAGTAATTTATTATTAAGCTCTGAAGGGTTTAACATATCTACTGACAATTCATTTTCAGTATCTTTTTTAGTTTCAGCATCTTCTCCATCTGTAGATTGTTCAGTTTTTTCTTCGTTTTTAGTATTTTCACTTTCAATATTGTTTTCAATTTCTAATTCATTTTTATTATTGGCATTTTGAATATTTACATCATTGTCTTTATTTATAAAATATATTGTAGCACCTATGATTATTATTAATAAAACTATGAGAAAAAAAATCACACCTTTATGCATAATCTTTTTATGCTCTTTTTCTTTATATCTTTTTGCCAATTCGTTTTGCCTCCCCTTTAAGTATAAAAAGGTAGAAATTATCTACCTTTTTACAACTTTTGCTTTTATTTTTCTACAACATATACAAGTCTTCCAACTTCTGTTGCTATATTTCCTTTTTCATCTGTTGCTGTATATATTATGTTATACCATCCTGTTTTGTCATATGTCATAGTTGCTGGATCAATACTGAATTTTTCTTCTCCATCTTCTCCATGCCAATCAATTTTAGCTGGTTTTTCAATAGTTATGTCGCCGTCTCTTAAATCATGCGCTACTGCTCCTTCTTCAACATATTCAACACCACTGCCAATAACTATTTCTTGTCTTTGTTGTCCGTTTAATGTTATTGTAGGAGCTTTTGTATCTTGTAATGTAAGAATAGTATGTGCTGTTCCTTCATTACCTGATTTATCTTTTATAGAGTATTCAACATAATAATCACCTAAAGGTATATCTGTTAATTTTGTGCCCCAAAGATTTCCATCAACAAACTCTTGTACTATTTTATCTGTTTTCTTTCCATTTTCCATATAATACATTATTGCATTAACATCAGCAAAACGCATATCACTATAATAATTGTCTTTAACATCACCGTTTGCATAGTATTCATCTAAATCTAGTATATCTTCTCCAGATTCCATTGTAACTTTTTCAGGTACTACGATTTCAGGTGCTATTGTATCTACTAGGTTTAATATTTTATGAGCTTCTCCACGATTTCCTGCTTTATCGAATGCATAATATTCAATATAATACTTGCCTAAAGGTATGTCTGTAAGTCCTGTATCCCATGATATTATTGGGTCATATTCTTTTACTCTTTCTCCCTTTTCGCCATCAGCTGTTGCATGATACCACACTATATTAACGCCAGAAAGATTAGCTTTATTTATAACTCCATCAAAGTCATCTGTTACAGTACCTTTTTCTGGATATGTTAATATATCTTTACCAGCTTTAAATGTTACTTCTGTGGCTCCAATGTCTATAACAGGTCCTTTTCTGTCTATTTTTTGTACAATATAGTCAACTTCTGTTGTATTTCCAAGTAAGTCTTCTAGAATTACAGTATATGTTCCATTTGCATCATGTACTCTTGTGTATGTTCTTTCACCTGCTTCTTTCCATCCATCTGGAGTAACTTTTAAGTCTTCATTAACTGTAAGTGTAACTGTGACATCTTTTTGTGTTGTAAAAAATGTTCCATCTGATGAACGATTTGAATAATCAAATGTTGCTTCTGGTCCAGTTGTATCAATAGTGAAGTTAACTATTTCCTTATTGCCAGCCTTATCTACTGCTACTAATTTATAATCCCCATCTTCTATAATTGTTGTTCCGCTAACAAATTCTTTGTCATTTAAAGTTACTTTGTCTAAGTTCTTATCAGTAATGACAGGTGTAACAGCTGATGTATAGCTTTCTCCGTTTTCTACTCCAGTAATTTTTGGTTTAGCTTTATCTATTTCAAAATTTACTGTTACGCTGTTTCCTGCTGCATCTGTAACTACTAATTCATGCTCTTGTTTTTCCCATATTTTGCTTCCGTTTTTATATTCTTCTCCATTTAAAAGAATAGTACATTCAGTAATATCTTCTACAAATGCATATACATCAAATGAGTATATTTTGTCAGGTTCTAGTACTTTTCCTCTAACGTCCTTTAAAGTTACAACTGGCGCTTTTGTATCTATTGTGAATTTAACTGTCTCACTGTTTCCAGCTCTATCTGTTACTGTGATTGTATATTCACCATTTGCACTTACAGCCTCTCCTTTTCCGTCAGCATCAATTTTATATGCTTCTGTAACTCCATTTGGTCTTGTTATAACTGCTTTATCAAGGTTTGTTTCCTCTATACTAGGAGTTACCTCACGACCATATGTTGTTCCATTCTCTACATTTGTAAATACAGGTTTTGTTCTATCATAAACAACTATACGTCCATTGCTTGTTGGTGTTTGGATAGTATCTTCCATTACATTTCCTGCGAAATCAACTATATTAGATACTTTAATTTCTAAAGTTCCTTCTGCTAATTCAGCCTCTTCTGCTGGAATTATAAATGTACCTTCATATAAGTATTTAGATTCTTCTGCTTTAACTTTCTCGTTTAAAGTCATCTCTAGGTTTCTTCCAGCTATTGTAACTGTTGGAGCTTGCTTTAATTCTTCTGTGAACATCATAGCAAACTCAAATTCTTCTCCATTTTTTACATAGTAATATTTGTTTTTGTCTTCACCAATATAAGGATTTTCTTCTTTATCTTTACTTAATCTTACTGTAGAATATACTCTTTCTGGCGCTACTGTATCATAAATAGCTTTTGTATAATCAGTACGGTTTATATCTTTATTTGTTAATTCTTTGCCAACATTTCCTGCTGCATCTTCATAACCATATATTTTAAATTGAATTTCGCCCTGTGGTAAATTCATTTCTGGTGTAACTGTAAAATTTGCCACATAATAATGTACGTTTTCTCGCTCATCTTCAGTGTATTTACAACCACCTTCTAATTCTACATAGTCACCATCATTATTTAATATTGCAATTTTTGGTTCTACTGCAAGTTTTTCTTTAAACCATACAAGAACTCTGACATTATCTCCATCTCTTACATAATTTATGTCATCGCCTTCGTTCATATGTGTTGTATTAAGTATTCCTAATGTTTGGTATATAGGTGCGTCATTATCATATTCTACTTGACCATATTCGTCTGTATATGAAACATTGTCATTGTCAAAATTTGCTTCATTTCCAGCTAAATCCACCACATTTGTAATAGTAAATGGTACTATCTCATGCTCAGCTAATTGTAATATACTATTGTCTATTTTTATATCCCAAACATATACATAGTTTCCATTCTTTTCAGAATATCCTTTAGATTTTAGCTCTGCAACTTGTGTTTTATCTTCTTCTTTTCCAATTGTTAAAATTGGCTCCTCTGCTAATTCTTCATTAAAGTTAGCTTCAACTCTTAACCACTTTCCATCTCCTATATATTTACGGTGATTTACATCATCTCTATTTAAAATATATAGTGGGTGACCTTCACCTAAGATAGGTGCATTATTATCATACTTTACTTGGCCATATTCCTTTGTATATGTTACATCATCATTATCAAGTTCAACTGTATTACCAGCTGCATCTTTTGCGCCTTCTATTCTAAAAGGAATTATGTCATGCTCATTAAGTTTTAGTATACTGTTATCTATTTCGATAGTAGCAACATAAACATACCAATCTCCATTTTTCAATTTATATTCCAATTCAGTTGTTTGTGTGTTTTCGTCATTTCCTATTATTAAAGTAGGTACTCCATCTAGCATTTCATTAAAATTAGCTTCAACTTTTAATGTTTGGCCGTCTTTAATGTATTGACGATGATTCTCATCACTTAAGTTTAATATATATAATGGGTATCCTGTATCTGTACCTACTACAGGTGCTACTGTATCATAAATAACTTTATTATATTTACTATGGTTTACATCTTCAAAAGTCAAAGTTTCTCCTACATTTCCTGCTGCATCTGCATATCCACTTACTTCGAAATTAATTTCGCCTTGTGGTAATTTCATTTCTTCTGTAAGTTGTACATCAGCCATATATACAAATTCTGTATCACTTGAGCTATCTTCTCTAAATGTCATTGTAAATGTTAATTTTTCTTTTTCACCATCTCCTACAAGAACTATTGTAGGTTCAACAGCTAATTTTTCATCAAAGTGTATACCAAATCTTATATAATCACCATTTGCAGCAACAGTTATGTCTCCGCCATTGTTGTAATGTGTGTCATTGTGTAAACATAATGTTTTATATTCTGGTGCTTTTGTATCATAATTAAATTCATATGTAGTTGATTCATTTCCAGCCATATCTCTTACAAGTATTGTATTTTTGCCTTCTACTAATACTTTTTCAAGATTTTCAAAGTAATTTGCGTCTGACCATTTATTTGGTGTAATTTCACACACTTTACCATTTATAACATATTCTTTTAATAGAATATTATCTTCTAAAGCAAAGCTTATTCTGCTAAAGTCTGGCTCATTACCTATTGTATATTCTCTATCTTTGTTATCTTTTCCGTCTTTTACTGTAAGTGTAGGAATTGTTCTGTCATATACTATACGTCTTCCATTTGATGCCTTTTCTATGTTATCTCCAACATTACCAGCTTTATCTACAATGTCGCTTATTTCAAATCTAATTTCGCCTTCTGGCATATTAGCTTCATCTTCAGTAATATCATAAGATGCTGTGTAAGTATATCCACCTTTGTCATCTAAGCCAACATATTCTGCTGTTAAAGGATATTTTGTTCCGGCACTGTCAATTAATACAAATGTTGGAACTTTTGCTAATTCTTCATGGAATTTAGCATTTAATACAATTTGATCTCCATTTTTTGCATAGAAGAATTGATAACCTATTTCATCATCTTTGTCTCCTTGCACAATAGATGTTTTTCCTGTAACATAATAATCTGCTGATTTTCTAACAGGTGCTGTTATATCTACTGTAACTGTTTTTTCTGTTACATTTCCTGCTATGTCTGTTGCTCTTATTATAAATGTTCCTTCTCCTAACCAGTTAAGTTTAAATCTGTCATGATATGCATCACCTTGCACATATCCTTCTCTTGTCTTTATTTCTTCGCCATTTTCATCTAATATTACAGTGGTAAATGCATTTGCATCATCTACATTTACATGTCTATCTCCTTGTGTATTTACATATCCTGCTTCATTTATGTTTTCAATATTTATTACAGGTGCTGTTACATCTACTGTAACTGTCTTTTCTGTTACATTTCCTGCTATATCTGTTACTATTATTGTAAATGTACCTTCTCCTAACCAGTTAATATTAAATCTGTCAAAATATGTTCCGTCTTCTGCTAGTTGAGCTTCTCTTCTATTTACTTCTTCTCCTGCTTCATTCAATACTACTGTTGTAAATGAATGTACATCTTTTACATTTACATGTCTATCTCCTTGTGTGTTTACATATCCTGCTTCACTTAAATTCTCTACATCCAATTCAGGTGCTACTGTATCTACCAAAGTAGTTACAGTATTTGTATCTTTTCCGTTAACTACTGCTGATGCAACTATTTCTTCAGCGTCTCCATTTACAGTTACTATATATGTTACTGTTGCTTCTGAATTTGCATCTACATTAACTTTCCAAGATATTTTTCCATCTACTACTTCTACTGCATCAGATACACTGTCTTCTACTAAGTCTGCTCCTTCTGGAACTACTGCTGTTACATTCATATCTTCTACAGCTTCAGTATTATTATTTTTTACTGTTATTGTATATGTTATTTGTGTATTTAATTTAGCATATTCATATTCGCTGTCTAATTTTGCAGCTATTGTACCTTCTACATTTGGTAATTCTGCTCCTACATTTTGAGCATCAGTATTAATATCTGTTGATTCAAAACCAACTAGATTTTCTGTTCTCTCAATAGTCTCAGTTGTAGTTATATTTTGTACATAATTTTGTGTGTTTGAATTGTTATTATCTGTTGCTGGTGTATTTCCATTGTTGCTATTTGTATTATTGTTTTCTGTAACTGGTGTTACATTTTCTTCATTATTGCTTGCCTCTTCTGAATCATCGTTTGTAGCTTCTTCTGTTGGCTCTTCACCATCATTTTCGCCATTATCTTCTTGAGCTATTTGGACATCTTCTCCAGCTCTTTCACCAGAGGTACCATTCATTTCTGACATAGCTTGTGTTTCGCTATTACCTTTTATGTAAGAATAAATACCTACTGAAGCCAAAATGATAAGCAATGCAATTATTGCTACTATAATGACATTTCTTTTTGTCCTATAATTCATTTGACTCTTCATAATTTCCCCCTATTTATATTTTTTTAAATTTCTCTTGCTTTAATAATAAGCCTATTTTTATTTCCATTAGTACAAGTGATAAGCGTTACTTCTCGTTTGCCCTCTTCTCTAGCATCTAGCACACTTACATCATTTGGCTCTGTAACAAAAATATCAAATATGCTATATGTTACTTCATTTCCATGTAAGTCTAATATAGTTATTGTATCATTGTTTTCCAACTTATCTATATTTCCAAACATAGTACCATCTATGTAATTATGCCCTGCTAGTACTAAATTTCCAACTTCATTTACTCTTCCATTTCCAACTCTTGAAATAGACTTTTCAAGAGAATCCTCTGTACTTTCAATTAAAATAGGATATTCTATACCTAACTCATCAATTTTTATTGTGCCAATTACTTGATATCCTTTAAACTCAATATACGGTGTGGATTCTTCTTCATCCGTTACTGGTATGTTTTCTATCTCAGCCACAACTGCTTTTACAGCGTCCTCATTTTTATTTCTTTCATTAAATTTGAGACAAATAAAAACAATTAAAACTATTGCAGCTATTAATAAAATGAAAAGAAGTATGCTTGAAATTTTGATTTTTTTATTTTCACTATGTTTCATGGCTTTATTCCCTGTTTTTCTTGTTTAACTTTTTAAAAGCTATAACAGCTATCATTGCAATAACAACAGCTCCTAAAGCAATAAATAGAACTGTAGTATCATCATATGTAACAGGTAAAGCTGTTACTATTTGCTCTGTTTTTTGTTGCTCTTCTACTATTTTTATTTCTGTTTCATATGCTGTTAAGATTTGAACATCTATATTTCCATCGCTATCTTTTAGCCATAAAATATATTTTTCTCCTTCTTTTGCATCATATGGTTTTGTGATTTCTAAATCCTTTGCTTCTGTCCAGTTATCTTCATTTAAATTTGCAACAAGATTATTATATAACTCACTTAATTCGATATAACTTTGAAGTTTAGTATAAGTATTTGTATCTTTGTCAAAGTCATTAATTTTTTCTACAAGAGTTAAAAATCTGTTGTACTCTTCTGAAGTTCCTGCAACAAAGAACTTATAGTAGTAAGTTTTGCCTTCTTCGCCATTTATTGTAATCTTCTCATTTTCTGCACTAGAATTAATTGTTATGTTCTTTGTTAGATTTTCTAATATATTTAGTTGCTCTATTGTTTTAGCATCATTAATTGTGATTTTTTCTCCGTCAATTACAACTTCATCATTTGTATTTTTAACCCATAAATATGTATCATCTGAGCTAAAGAATTTTGTTTTTAAATCTGCATCTACATAAGCAATATAGTTGCCTTCATTGTCTTTAACTGCGGTGATATAATTTAGGTCTGTTGCATCTTCTGAATTTGAAAATGCAAATTCAAAGTTTTGGTTTAGCAATCCATTCATATATATTAAGTATTGATTGTCATTTTCTTTAATTACTAATATATCGGAAGTTGTTGCTAAACTGTTAATTGGTAACATACTTAGTAGCATGATTACCATTAATGTCAACACTAGTAGTATTTTGGTTTTGCTTTTTTTCACGTCTTTAAACCCCCTTTTTTATTTTGATAGTATATGTGTATTCACTTTTTAGTGAATATTTACACTATCTTTATTTTTTTGACAGCAACATTATATAACAAATTATTCCAAAATACAAGTGTTTTTGTTATTTTTCATTTTTATTTCATAGTAAAATTGAACAGAAAGATATATTCTCTCTGCTCAATTAATTTTCTACTCAAATATTTCTTTATTTTCTTCTTGATTAATTATATTGTCTCTTTGTGCTTCTCTAATCATTTTCATAAATGGCATATAAAAACTATCATCATTATCCACATAGTCATCTTGTGTTACTCCATAGTGATTTACCAAAATATTTTTTCTATCTTTAAAGCTAATGTCTATGCAATTTGCTATCTCTTCGTCAAATAGAATATTTATATAGTATATTGCTTTTTCATGCTCTTGCAATTTGTCCATAGCAGAAGCATAATAATACACTGCTTTTAACATTATTCTTTCAATTGGATTTTCCATTATATTATCTGCTAAGAAGCTCAAATCTTCTAACATTTTTGCTGCTTTGTTATATTGCTTATCCATCATGTAGCAAATTGCCAAAAAGTATTTAGCTCCTTCTCCTATCTGCTCACAAGGTAAAACGCTTGTATCTTTTAGGCTGACAAGTATAGATAGCTTTTCATATCCAATCTGGTTTACTATTACTTCCATTATTTTTATAACTTCTTTAACATTCTCTAAAGTTATATTTCCAAAATCTTTTAATAATCTCTGCATTGTTACAAATAAATTAAAATATGTTGCATCAGGGTCGAAGCTTATTTCGCTCATACCTGGTATAGCTATGCTAAATGCAGGGAATCCCAAAGTAGATACATCTCTTACTAAAATATCTTTTCCTTCTTCTAATATAATTCCAACTAATTTTTTTAGTAATGTTTTGTTATCCAATTCTGATACATCTGGCATTTCAGTAAATTCAAAGTCTGATTTTTCTCCTATAACTTGAAATGGAACTGCTGTTAAATCTGAAAAGATAAATTCTGATAAATTTCTATTTTTGCTATCTTCTCCACTATAAAAATCAAACAAACAAGTTTCTGCATATTCATATATATCTCTTCCCTGTGCAGCCTCAGTAAAGCATCTTTCCATTGCTATTCCATAGTCAGGATGAGCTCCCATTTTAAAGCCGAACTTTCCTGTATTTTTCTCTATTATATATAATCCTGCAACAGGGTATTTGCCTCCAAATGAGCAATCCACTAGTCTAAAATAATATTCTGTACTTTGTTTAAGTTTATCTACCATTTTCTTGACTTTTGGGAATTTTTCTATATATGTATTTGGGATTTCTGGCAACGTAACTTTTTCTTTAAATATTTTTACACCAACGTATCTCTCCAAAATTTCAGATAAACCTTCTATTAAAGCTTCCTCTTTTGAATTTCCTGCACACATTCCATTTGTGTCAAACAAATAGCTAAATAATCTATCTGGTACATATTCTAAATCTTTATTTTTTACACTATAATATGGTAAATAATTATATTCCTCTTTTTCCACTAAATTTGATTTTTCATTTAATATTTTTTTAATGAATTGAGCTTGCTCTTCTGCTATACTATTTTCTTTTCCGTTTTGTTTTACTATATTTTCGAAAAAGCTATTTTTGATTTTTCCTGTTTCGTCTATATTTAGTGCTTCTTTTACGGTCAAGTGCTTTTCATCTGGAGCATTTACAAAAGGTATTTCTGTGGTTGGTTTTTCCATTCTAAATCTAAACATTCCATTTTGCATTCTTTCAAAAAATTCAGCATATCCGCTTGCCATAGCAAACTCTTTTGTCATGCCTTTTCCATTCTGCCCTATGTCAGTTCCTTTAATGCACACTCTTAATGAATATGTGCCGACACTGCTCTCATTAGACCATTTTTCTACCACTTCAATTCCTAATTTTTCTAATAATCCTTTTAGTTTTTTGACTGTTTCTTCAGGTGTTACTTCTTTGTATCTTCTATTTTGTAATTCACTCATTTCTACCATTCCTCTCCCGTTTTTTATTTTATTTCGCAGTACGAAATATATTTTTGCTCCGTGCGTCACATATATTCTCTATATATGTGACTTTCACTGGAACAATTTTTAATACGCTATAAAAAAAGGCTATGAAATACAAGACCTTTTTCTACATAATTCTACCATTTTTTTAATAATCTGCAATATTTTTTTACGAAAATGGCTTTTTTCGATATGAAATTTAAAATTGTTATTTTTGTATAGGAATTTTTGAGTTTTGTATAATCAAAGAGGAACATGGTAACAGATTTAAATCTATCACCATGTTCCACTTTATCTTTCTATCGTCGTTACATTGTTATTTTAACATGCTTATAATCTCTTCCTTAGGTTGAACTCCAACTGTTCTACCTACTTCTTTTCCATCTTTAATTACTATAAAAGTTGGTATGCTCATAACATCATATTTTACTGCTAAATTTTGCTCCTCATCAATATTTATTTTGCAAACTTTAACACCATCTCCCATTTCTTCTGCAATTTCATCAACAACTGGTGACATCATTTTACATGGCCCACACCAGCTTGCCCAGAAATCTATTAATACTGGTTTAGTACAATTTAGTACTTCCTCTTCAAAATTCTTTTCATTTAAACTTGTAACTGACATATTACTCCTCCTTTTTATATTTTATTCATAATATTTATCAAATATTCTTTACAATGTCAAGTGCTGCTATTGCTCCTTCGTACACAGCTTTATTTACTTGAAGTAGTCCTCCTGTACAATCTCCACATGCATATAGTCCTTTTACAGTTGTCTCCATATTTTCATTTACCACAATATTATTATTTTTTACTACAGCACCTATCTTTTTAGCTAAATCCGTACTAGATGCAGTTCCAATTGCAACAAACACGCCATCTATCTTCTTAGTATTATTATTGTCAAATTCAACTTCTTCTATTCTATTTCCTCCTCTGAATTCTCTTATAGGTGTTTCTTCCACATCAAAGTCAGAAGCATCTCTGTTTTGCACCATTTCTTTTCCATCTGTCAAAATAGTTACAGATTTAGCTACTGGCTTTAACTGCTTAGCCTCATGAATTGCATAATTTCCATTACCGATTACCGCCACATCTTTATTTCTATAGAAAAAAGCATCACAAATAGCACAATAACTTACACCTTTGCCTTCAAACTCTTTTATGCCTTTTATGTTTGGTGCCATTCTGTTTGTACCTGTAGCAATTATTACTTTTTTTGCTTCAAATTCTCTATTTACAGTTGTAACAATAAAATGCCTATCAAACGAAATATTTATTACTTCGTCTTTTTCTATTGGAACGCCAAGTCTTTCTACTTGTTTAATTCCAACTTTATGTAGCTCTTCTCCGGAAATATTTTCAATTCCATAATAATTTTCTATCTTATGAGCCTTTTGTAATGCACTTTTTCCGTTTGAAACTATTAATATGTTTTTCTTTGCTCTCTTTAAATATATAGCTGCTGAAATTCCTGCAGGTCCACTACCTATAATAATGACATCATACATAAAATTCTCCTTTCTAAAGAGCCATACTCATCATTTCACATTAAATCATACATGTTTTTAAATGCATATCCTTCTTCTTGCAAATATTTTATCACATCTTCTAATGTTTCATATGTTATCTGCTTATCTGCTGCATCATGCATCAGTACTACCACATTATCCCAACCATTAATTGTCTCTTTTAAACTTTTTAAAATATCTTCTTTGGTTTTTGCACCTTCAGCATCATAAGTAAGTGCACTCCAATCTAAATAAGCGATACCACTTTCTTTAAGTTTCTTTCTTGCTTCCTTTTTTATCTTCTCATATGGTCCACCTTTTGAGCCACCTGGAAAGCGAAATAAATTACTTGAATAGCTGTCATTTCCAAGTGCTGCTCTTATAGCTTCTTCCGCTTTATTATATTCTTCTAGCACTGTGTCTGTGCTTTCATATATTTTGCTATATTTGTGTGAATATCCGTGATTTGCTATATAATGACCTGATTCATACTCTCTTTTTAAAATATCTGGATTTTGTTTTACCCTATTACCAAGCACAAAAAAAGTTGCTTTTATATTATATTTATCTAAGATATCTAATATGTGTGGTGTTACTTGTGTTGATGGTCCATCATCAAATGTTAGGAAAACTCTTTTTCCTTCTTTACCATTATATATATTATTAATTGCATTTATAAATTGCTGCTTTTCTTCATCAATTTGTGCTGTGTCATTTTCGCTTTTATCTGTCCCTTCTGAATTTGTTTCCGTGTTATCCGTCGTCCCTGTGCTTTTATTTGTACTATCATTTTCACTCATGGATACTTCCTCTGTGATAATATTAGTGTTTTCTGCAGCTACTTCCACCGCTTTATATTTATCATAGAAAATTATGCCTAAAGATGCAATTATTCCTATGATTGCCAGTATTATGATTGTAATTACAATTTTTAAATCTCTATTTTTCCTCATTCCTATTATTTCTATTTGATGGTACATTTTTAATTGCTCTCCTAATTAATTTTAAGCAATAATATTATATAATAGATTCAAAATTTTTTCCATAGGATTTGGAGATTTTTATATATTTTCTAATTCCTGCATCAAGTTTCTATAATTCACATAAAAAACCTTTTTATTCTGATTATTACTATCTTCTTCCAATTCATTTATCAATATATATGCCTTGTTTATCTCATCTATATTGCTCATATTATTAACCTGATTGTTAAGCACATTTGAAAACTCCTCTTTTGCACTGCCAATGTATTTCTTTACATTGTCCCAATCATCAGTTTCTACATATGCATAGGCATATAAAATATTAGATTTTACGTTATATACGCTAACTTTATTGCTGTCTGGTGCAAAATCTTTAATGTATTGTGTAAGAAGGTTATACAAATCTGCTAAATGTAGAAGGCTAGCACTTTTATCCTCATTATCAAAATCTGTAACAATGCTATCCAATGTGCTATTATATTTTAGCAAGTTATCTTTATTTACATTTAAAGTTGTCAAGTCTATTAATATTGTAGTCCAACTGTCATACATATTCTCAACTTCGCTTTTTAAATTATTCCAATTTATATCTGTGTTATCACTTGAAAGTATATTATTATTTTCCAAATTACTGCTATTTATGGTGTTTTTACCATCTTCTGAGCTATTTTCCGCACTTGAAACTTTTATTTCTTCACTTACTACTCTATAGTTTGTATAAGAAATATTATTTAATCCATTCATCATTGTTATAATATTGGTATTTAAATAATCTATCTCGGCTAGGCCTTTTTCGTTTAAAGTTTGAGCATCACTAGATTTATTATTCATAATATTTGAATAAATAAAAAAACCTCCAATTGCCAATACTATTATTATAAAAAGAATTATTATAGAAACAACATATTTTTTCATTTTTTTATCCTTTCACATTTTATTTTTATATATTATTGCCAAAAAATTTCCTTTTATTCTCTAGTATGTTTATTATTTTTTTATGTAAAATAATAATAGATTAGTTATTAAAAATCCGTCTCATCTTGCTGGCACATATATTTTGTACTCTCCATGTTTTCGAGTAAAAAATATATGTGCCACGTGAGACTAATAAAGCAATATAATAAGTAAGGTGATGTTAAATGGACGCGGTTGTTAGATTATATAGTACCAAAAGAAATGAAATTAATAGATTTTTAAATGACTTTTTAGGTGAAAAAGACTCTTATATAAATTTGTTAGAATGGGAAAAAAAGTACCAAAATCCTGTTGAAATAGCAGATATTATTGGTACTTTTATTGATAATAATGAAAATTTTTCTATTAATATGTGGATTAGCCTAGATAAAGGCTTGTTTATTAATGTTACCGATGATAATGCAGATAAGATTATTAGGTATATCTACGAAAGATTCCCATGGTAATTATTCGCATTTTTTATCACGTGTCATAAGCAATGTTACTGCTTCTTTTGGCTGTAAACCATTGTAAAGCACATCATAAACTGTATCTACAATAGGCATTTCTATATTATATTTTTGTGCAAGTTTATGTGCAACTTCTATGTTGTCTATACTTTCAATTGTCATTCCTACTTCTTTCTTAGTCTCTTCTACAGTTAATCCTCTACCTATGCATCTTCCAGCTTTTCTGTTCCTGCTATGCTCGCTAAGACATGTAACTATTAAATCTCCTAGTCCAGATAGACCATAAAATGTGTTGTGGTTTCCTCCAAGTGCAACTCCCAAACGTGAAATTTCTGTTAGTCCACGTGTAATTAGTGCTGCAAATGTATTGTCCCCCATATTTAGCTCTGCTATAATTCCAGCGCAAAACGCTATTATGTTTTTTAGAGCTCCGCCAAGCTCTGCTCCTTTTACGTCAGAGCTTGTATAAATTCTCATATTCTCGTTCATGAATGTATCTTGAACTAAATATTGTACATCTAAACTTTGTGATGCAATTACAATTGCAGTTGGAATTCCTACAGATACTTCTTCTGCATGGCTTGGCCCTGTAAATACTCCAATTTTAGATTTAGGAAGCTCCTCATGTACTACTTCTTCCAATGTAAGTAGTGTATCTGCTTCAAACCCTTTAGAGCATAAAATTATAGGTTGCTCTTCTACATACATTTTGTATTTTTTTATAGTTTCTCTTGTGAATTTTGATGGTGTAACATGTAAAATCATGTCACTTCCTTTTACAGCCTCTTCTATATTTGTTGTACAAAATATGTTTTCCGGCATTGTTGCCATAGGCAAAAATTTGCACTTATGCTCATTATTTATTAAATCTTTTTCATCTTCCGAAAAAGACCAAAGCTTTACTTCGTGCCCCATCTTAGCTGCATGGATTGCTAGAGCTGCTCCCCAGCTTCCGCTACCAATTATACAGATTTTTTTTGTCATTCTAAAATCAAATCCTTTCTTTAGTTTTATTTTTGTCTGTAAATCATGTCACCAGTATTCTACTTTGTACCCTTAAAGCTAATCTTGTTCTCTGTTCCATTTAGTAATCTTTTTACATTTTCTCTATGATTAAACACTATAAGTACTGCAAGAATTATGCTATAGATTAGATAGTTGCCTGGTACAATATAGTTCTGTGGAATAAACAATGTTAGTACAGGATATAGTATAGCTGCTGCAATTGAGCCTACTGAAACCATTTGTGTTAATGCTATTAAAATAAGTGCAAACACTAAGCAAATTAAGCCAATCTGCCAGTTTGACATTATAAGTACTCCAAGTGATGTTGCTACACCTTTTCCTCCTTTAAACTTAAAGAAAATTGGAAATGTATGTCCAAGTATTACTGCAACACCTGCCACTTGTACTAATAATGCTCCATTAGAGCCCTCTACCATTTTTTCTATTAATATTGCTATTAATATTGCAACAACACCTTTTAAAATATCACAAATAAGAGTTATTGCCGCTCCTTTTTTTCCTACAGTCCTTAACATGTTCGTTGTTCCTGCATTTCCGCTTCCTTTTTCTCTTACATCAAATCCTGCCATTTTTTTACTAAGTATTACTGAAAAATTAATACTTCCAATTAAATATGCAATTATTGCTGTTACTATAACTTCTACCATTTTTATTCTCCCTTCTTCTCCCTTACTATAATTCTAACAGGCGTACCTACCAATCCAAACTCTTTCCTAATTTGATTTACTAAGTATCTCTCATATGAAAAATGAAATAAATCTTTATCATTTACAAACACTACAAATGTTGGTGGTTTCGTACTTGCCTGTGTCATATAAAATAAGCGAAGTCTTTTTCCCTTGTCAGTTGGTGGCTGTACTATTGCTATTGCTTCATTTAATACTTGATTTAACACAGATGTAGAAACTCTTAATGCGTTTTGACTTGCCACACTATTAATCATTTCAAATAATTTATTTACTCTTTGACCTGTTTTAGCAGATATAAATAATATTGGTGCATATGAGATATATGATAATTTATTATACACATCTTTTTTGTACTGCTCTAATGTGCCATTATCCTTTTCGTATTCATCCCATTTATTTACAACTATTATAATTCCTTTTCCTGCCTCGTGTGCTTCTCCTGCAATCTTTGTATCCTGCTCTGTAACTCCTTCATTAGCATCTATCATAAGTAAGCACACATCTGCTCTTTCTACCGCAAGCAAACTTCTCATAACACTGTATTTTTCTAAATTTTCCGAAACTTTGCTTTTTCTCCTTATTCCAGCTGTGTCTATAAATACATATTTTCCATATTCGTTTTCAAATTCCGAATCTATCGCATCCCTTGTAGTACCTGCTATATTACTTACTATGACTCTATTTTCACCTAAAATTTTATTTACCAATGAAGATTTACCTACATTTGGTTTGCCTATAATTGCTACTTTTATAACTTCTTCGTCGTCCTCACCTTCGTTAACAGGTGGAAGATTATCATATATAGCATCTAGTACATCGCCTATTCCTATTGCATTTGCTGCAGAAACTCTGTATGGCTCTCCCAATCCTAAATTGTAGAATTCATATATTTCATCAGGCACTTTGCCATAATTATCTGCTTTATTACAAACCAAAATTACTGGTTTTTTAGACTTTTTTAACATTAATGCAATATCGTGGTCTGCAGCTGTAACTCCTTGCTTCATATCTGTAACAAATATTATCACATCTGCCATAGCTATTGCTAAATTTGCTTGCTCTCTCATTTGAGAAAGAATAACATCATCTGACTCTGGCTCAATTCCACCTGTATCTACTAAAGTAAAGCTTCTGCCTCTCCAGTTTCCCTCTGCATATACTCTATCACGCGTAACGCCTGGCGTATCTTCTACTATTGAAACTCTTTTTCCTACTATATAATTAAAAAATGTTGATTTTCCCACATTTGGTCTTCCAACTATTGCAACTGTTGGCTTACTCATTTTTTCACCTACTCTCTTTCATATATAATTATTTTACTATATAAATTTTAATAAATCAACAAAAAGCAATAAAATATGTTTTTCACTTTTCTAAACACCCAAACTCCAATTAGCACAATTACTGCTCCAATAGAAATCACATAAGAAACCTTCATCAAAGCTGTACCAGTGTATTTTACTTGTATGTTTCCATTCATGCCTTCTTCCAAATTAATTGCAACAAATCCATTATCTGACTCGAAAGTTTCTAATTCAGCTGTCTCTCCATTTTCGTTTGTTATCTCTACTGTGTAGCCAAGGTAATATATATATGGAAGCTCTAATTCTACATTTTCTTGTGTTGTTACATCAAATGTCATGTTTGTTCCTCTTTTTACCTCATTTTCAATCGATGCATTTCCGTTTAATATATATACTCTGTTTTCTCTATGCTTAATATAATCTAAATTTTCAAATGCTTTACTTGGTAAATATTCAAATGTTGCACATCCAGCATGTACTCTGCCCGTATTATCCGTTACCATAACTGCTGGCCATAGCTTATCTTCTGACCATAATCTATCATAATCCAGATTCTTTTTTAGTGGTACTACAAGTAGTATTGTAAGCAGGCTCAACACAAATACATCTTTCATATTAAAGTTCTTTATCACTAAAGAATAATTTGTAGCTGCTACAAATGCAAAGAAGAATGAAGAAAATTCTAATAGTCTAAATGTAAATTGTATCATTTTTAGCACAGCTGGCATTTTTTCAAATGGGAAAAATCTAAGTGACATTATAATGCATACAAAACCTGCTATTAATGAAAACCAATATATTTTTCTGGCTTCTTTGTTTATTTTTTTGTATGTGAGCTGCGTAAATACTAATCCGCTTAAAGTAACTAGTCCAATTTCAAAGCTAAGGTTACCTTCAATTGTATAAAGTAAGTCTATCGGGTCCACTTTATTACGTATAAGCTCACTTGTTCTTTCCATTCTTCCAGTTTGGAATACTTCATAATTCGTTGCGAATTTGTGCTCTAACATTGGTAATAAATAAAAACTAGTTAATAATATTATTAGCAATATATTAATACCAAGCATTTTCCATATTTGTTTGTCTTTTAATTTTTTGACGTTGACTAGCATGTATATAAAGCAGAAAATTGCCGCATACATAGCCATAACAATATGGGTTAGAATTAATCCTACTGCTCCTAATGTTAGCGCCAGACTTTTTTTCGTACTCTTTTCTTCACTATTAAATATATTGTACATTCCTAAGAATGTAATTGGTAAAAATACAAATGATGCCAGCTCAGATATTGCCACTCTCATGTATGTGTCTGTAAGCCTATATGGAGCAAACATGTATAGTGCTGCTGCTAAAATGCCTGCATACCTATTTTTTGTTACTTTATTTACAAACTCATACATTGCTATTCCCGTTAAGAATGAAAGTAATAGAATAAATAACTTTAATATTAACTCATACGAATTTGTAAATATTCTAAAAATCATTGGTACATATGCTGTAAGTGGACTATAAAATATATTCCATGAGTACCCAAATTGATTGCAAAAATTAGACATAATAACAGGAGGAAATTCTCCCTCTGCTATTGTTTGATATGTGCCCATAAGCCTTGCTATATGTTGTATTCCATCATCCACATAAATGTCTAAATCTTTGCTTGCCAATGGGATTGATACTATTAATGCTAAGATAAAAATTATGATAATATCTATTATTTTTTTCTTCATAATTCTTATTAATTGTTGTTGTTTTATTGGCATTTTAATTATATATGTCCTGCAACGGAAGTTCTATTAAAATTGCCTCGCTCCGTCCCGACGGAGCTCCCTGCTCCGCTCGTCAATTTTAATTAGAAACTCCCTGCGCGGACTTTAAGTGCTTTTAACCAATAAAACAACAACAATTAATTTCCTCCTAATTTATACTTTCTTCTGTAAATTACGACATACACTATAAATGCAAGTAGTGCAATTGGTGAAATAATATATGCTACTTTATCTAAAGTTGTTGCAGTATAATCTACTGTGATTTTGCCTTCTGCTACGTCATCTGGAAGCACTACTTTCACAAAGCCATAATCCGACTCCGTTGTTTCTAATGTAACCTCTAAATCGTCATACTGTAGCGTTACTGTATATCCTGGATAGAATAAAAATGGTAACTCTAACTCTGTGCCTTTTGTTGCATCTTTTATCTCCATATCTATATGAAATGCATCTTTAGTTTCATTTTCAATAGTAGCTTGTCCAGAAAAGACAACCGTATTATCTCCTCTTGTTTTTAGATATTTATACTGTTGTACCAAAGCTTTTGCAGGCATGTAGTCTCTGTTCACTGAGAAATAATGTATTTGCGGATTATCAAAAGCATTTTGCTCATACTGCTCATCTACAGTAGTATCCTCTGCCGTATATGCACTTAATTCGTGTGCTGTAAATGCTAGTAAAATAGCCAATGCTACAATGTAGGTCGTATTCCTTAGCCATGTTTTTTTGATTGATATAATTAAATAATATACATTCATTGCGCAAACTGGTGTAAAGAACACTAACGCGAATCCTAACATACGCCATGGATATTGCAATGTACACAAAATATCTGGCATAATTTGCCAAGGGAAAAGGCTTGTACACATTATTAATGAAATAACTCCAAAAATAATGCTTGTAATATAAAAATCTTTCTGCTCTTTGTCTATTTTTCTATAAGCTAAAACTCCTGAAAATAGCATTACAATAAATGGTATTCCAACTACAAATGAAACTCCATTTTCTTCGTCTTTATCCTTTAATAACTGCCACAATTGTATTGTATTATCTGCAGCATATTCTCCACTTGTTTTTATAATTTCTGGTGTAAAAATAGAATACTGTGCTTGCATTTTAAATTCCAGCATTGGTAGCAAGAATAATGCTGACATTAGTAGAATAAATACCACATTTATTATACACTTAATAATTACATCTTTTTTCAAGAATGCTTTTAAATTAAATAAAATATATATTAAACAAAAAATTGCTGTATATTCTGTAGAAATTGTATGCGAAAGTAGTAAGCCCGTTGCACCAATTGCAATGTAATAATGCCTTTTTTTATCTCCATGTAGTAAATTGTACAATCCTTGGAATACCAAAGGCATAAATACAAAGGCTGTAAACTCGCCTATTGCATACCTATTGAATATATCCTCTAGTTTATATGGCAATGTCATGTATATAATTGCTGAAAAGAAAGCGATTCCTTTCTTTTTAGTAACTTCATTCATAAAATTATACATGAACACACCAGATAAAATGGTAGTAAGAGTTGCAAAAATCTTTAGTCCATTTGCAAAAGTACCAGATATGAGGCCTAAAACATATGGGACATAAGCAACAATTGTTGGATAAAATGCTGTCATGCTGTAGCCCCAATCATTACATAGGTATGGAAATACTAAAAATGGAAAAGCTCCTTTATCCATTGCATTGTCTAAGCCAACTAATCTTAATAAATGTAGCCATCCATCATCTGTTGTTCTTATTTGTACCCAAAAAAATGGTATGGATATTAATAATCCAATTACGCATATTATTATATAATGTATGCTTCTTTTAGTTTTAATTTTTTCTATTATATTCTCTAACTTCTTTTTCATTTGAATAAACTCCCTTTAATATGTTATCTTTCCTTCAAGTAAATCGTCCTTATCAATCCACTCTTGCACATCAATAACTTTATAGCCATCGTCATTGCCATCTCTTACAATAACTTGCTTGATGCCAGCATTAATAATAAGCTTCCTACACATTTGGCAAGAGCTTGCACCTTTTTCGTACTCGTCTGTCTCTGGGTCATACAGTACTAAATATAGGGTCGCCCCAATCATATCTTTTCTTCTAGCACTGATTATAGCATTTTGCTCTGCATGCACAGACCTGCAAGCATCATATCCAGCATGCCTTAGCTCTGGAAAAAACTTTTTCTTTGAGCAATACCCTAGCTCATTACAATTCTTTCTCCCTCTAGGAGCTCCATTATATCCAGTAGCAATTATCTCATCATTATTTACAATCACACAGCCAACAAATTTCCTTAGGCATGTGCTTCTTTCTGCTACAGTTTTCGCTATATTTAAGTAATAATTAATTTTATCTATTCTTCTTACCATATGTTTCTCCTGATTTTTATTTTCTTTCATATCTCGTAACTTTTTCTATTAGGTATTTTACTATATAAGATAGTATAAATCAAGTGCCTATTTTCGAATTCTAATTGGGGACAGGCATCTTTTGTCATTTCTTTCTAATCTGGGACAGACATTACTTTGCTCGAGCATTAAAATGTTGTTTTTTTCCTCCGTCCCCAAAAACAGCAAAAACTTGCACAAAAAGGAGTGTCCCTTCTGTCCAAGCTTGTCGCACTAAAAAAGACGCTAGCAATAATTACTAACGCTTTTCCCTAATTCTTTGTAAAAAATTACATTCAATTTAGAATTACTCTGCTGATTTAGCAATAACTTCTTTTCCATCATAGTATCCACATGTTGGGCATACTGTATGTTGTCTAATTAATTCGTGACAATGTGAGCATTCTACTAAATTTTGATTTTCTAATTTCCATGTTGAACGTTTTAAATGTGTTCTTGCTTTTGACCATCTTCTTTTTGGTTGTGCCATTCTTATTCCCTCCTTTTGTAATCATCTATTGTATAGTTTTAATACTTTCTCCTAATCGATACTATAAGATTATACTAATTTTTTTTAACTTTGTCAATACCAGTTACATTTTTCTTAAAATATTCATATACTAGTTATATATTTAGGAAAGGAATTGGTATTCTATGTGTGGTTTTGTAGGAATAGTTAATCTAAAAGAAAATTTACATTCTAAAAAAGATATTTTAATTTCAATGAATGATACACTAAAGCAAAGAGGTCCTGACGAATGTGGCTATTTTGTAAGTGATAATGCTTTGTTAGGACACAGAAGATTAGTTGTAATAGACCCAGATGGCGGAAAACAGCCTATGAGTTACAAATACAATGATAATACTTATACTATTGCATATAATGGTCAAATTTATAACACAAAAGAATTAAGGCAAGCTTTAAAAGAAAACAATATTCCTCTTGAAAGTTATTCTGATACAGAGGTGCTTATAAAATCCTACATATTGTATAAAGATGATATAGTAAATAAGCTCAACGGAATTTTTGCTTTTGCAATTTGGGATGAGAAAAACAAAAGTGTATTTCTTGCCAGAGACCACTTTGGTGTGAAACCTTTATTTTATACCATTTATAATAATAACCTGATTTTTGGCTCCGAGGTTAAGGCAATTTTGAAATATCCTGGTATTACTCCTACTTTAGACAAACAAGGTATAAGCGAGTTATTTGGAATTGGTCCTGCACACACAAATGGAATAACTGCTTTTAAAAATATTTATGAGCTAAAACCTGCAAATTATATGGTATACAATGATGATGGCATTCATCTAAAAAGATATTGGAAGCTAAAGAGCAAACCTCATGAAGACAATCTACCACAAACTTGTGAAAAAGTATTATTTTTGTTAGAGGATGCTATAAAAAGACAACTCGTATCTGATGTACCACTATGCACATTTTTATCAGGAGGACTTGATTCTAGCATAATTACTCTATATGCTTCTGAATATTGTAAAGAGCATAATTTGCCTAAATTAAATACCTACTCTGTTGATTATGTTGATAATGATAAAAACTTCCAAAAAACTGATTTTCAGCCTAACTCCGACAATTATTATATTAATTTAATGCAGTCTAAATTAGATACTAATCATCATACTGTAATGCTAGACACTCCTGAGCTTGCCAAGGCTTTAGAAGATGCCATGATAGCTAGAGATTTTCCAGGAATGGCAGATGTAGACTCTTCTTTGCTATTATTCTGTAAAAATGTAAAGCCAGAAGCAACAGTAACCTTGACAGGAGAATGCGCTGACGAAATATTTGCAGGATATCCATGGTTTTTTAGAGAAGATGCATTAAATAGCGGAACTTTTCCTTGGTCAATTGCAATAAAAGAAAGGCAAGAATTACTAAATCCGGAAATAGCCGAAAAAGTGAATTTAAAAGAATATATAGATTATAGATATAATGAAAATCTAGAAGATGTAGAAATTCTAGATTGTGACTCTGCCGATACAGCCGAGAAAAGAAAAATATCACATCTTACTCTAAACTGGTTTATGCAAACATTATTAGATAGATCGGATAGAATGGGAATGTATAATGGTTTTGAAATTAGAGTTCCATTTTGTGATTACCGCTTAGCAGAATATGTATGGAATATTCCTTGGGAGATGAAGGCTTTAAATGGTAGAGAAAAAGGATTGCTTCGTTACATTATGAAAGATAAATTACCAGCAGAAATAGTAGATAGAAAGAAGAGTCCTTACCCTAAAACATGGAATCCAACTTATTTGAAGACTGTAAAAGAAATGCTATCTAAAATAATGGAAGACAAAAATGCTCCAATTAATGGTTTGCTAAACAGAGAGTACATTATGCAAATACTTGAGACAGACGGTAAAGCCTTTACTAGACCTTGGTTTGGCCAGCTCATGACAGGTCCGCAGCTCATTGCGTATTTATATCAAGTAAACATGTGGCTTGAAAAGTATCAGCCTAGAATTGAATTATAATTTATCTAATTTTTAAACTTGAGGTTGCAAATTGCAACCTCAAGCTGCTATACTAACACCTTGTATTTTAGTAAATATTTTAATTTAATCTGCTTAGTTTTTAGGCAATTTATTACTATCAACTTCTATACCCGAATTTTCACAAGATTGCATTGCTTTTTTTATTGTTTCAATAAAATTTTCCCATCTTTTGTAACCCAATTTAACCTGCAAATTTAATATTTACTTTTCCCTCACTTCTTTTCTCTTCCAATTACAACAAATCTCCCATCTGTTGTATGGTATGAGCATGTAATTAAAGTAATTAGCTCGTCTCCATATTCTGCTGTTGCTTCTATATCATATAATGAAGCCTTTTTTGAATTCTCTACAAACTCATTATACTCCGCTTCGGTTTCCGCATTCATAAAATTATAATATCTAAACACATTTGTATCCGACTTATTGAAAACCTTTGACTTAAAAGCAGAAATTATCTCATACTTTCCATCATGCTCTTTAGTCGTAAAACGAATAACAGGATGCTCTTTGTAAAATTCCTTATCCGCATATTTGAGCAAATCTTTAAACATTAAATCATTCATTATGTTGTGACCATAAATTAGCAAATTATTACTAGGTATGCTCCAGTCATATTCTGCATCTAGAAATATAGAGCCCTTTTGGGACTTTTCTTTTTTATAATTATGGGTTAGATAATATTCATTGTCATCCCCTTGTAACACTGGATAATTTATATTCGTTTCTTCTATTTCAATCCAACCTACAATATCTTCATTTTCTTCTTGTAATTTTCCTACTTTAAACATTCTTTCTGTTGCATCTATTTCTTCTTTAGTCGCATCTTTCACATTTTCATCTTCTTCGCTGTTATTATTTTCACTTTTCTCGTTATTATCGACCTTATCTTCTGTATCCACTTGCTCACTGTCATTTTCTTCTCCATTTTCATTTTGGGCTTCTCCTATTTTGATTGAGTTAAGAAGCTCGCTTTCTTTTTTAGCTTCTCGTCCTATATTCATAAATTTTGCTATATATATGCAAGCTAATATTAAGTTTACTATAATAAAAAAATAAATCAAATAATTTAAAATTTTTCTTTCTTTTTTTACACCTTTCTGCATTTTATCACCCAAATAAATTGTTAAGTATGTATTCGTGAAACTAGGTGACAGATTAAAATCTGTCACC
>CAJFHE010000007.1 GCA_904378095.1 uncultured Clostridia bacterium
TTAAAAAAGTTTAGTGAACAATTTGGACAAGCTTTTAAATATGCTTTTAATAAAGGATATATTAGTAAAAATCCTATGATAGAAGTAATAAGACCTAAAAGTGTAAAAAAAGATAAAGATGTAAGGGCTATGACAGTTGATGAAGAATCAAAGTTTATTAATTATTTATTAGAACATAGTGTAAATGATATTCCTTATAGAAATGCTTTCTTAATGCAATTACTTATGGGATTTCGTATAGGAGAAGTATTAGCATTAAATAGTGGAGATATTGATTTAGCTCATCATTTAATTAATGTGAATAAAACATTAACAAAACTAGCAGATGGAACAATTGTTATGAGTGATTCACCTAAAACTAAGGCTGGAAATAGAATATTACCAATTCCAAAAGTATTAGAACCGTTTATTATAGAACAGTTGCAAATTTCAAAAGATGTGCCAAATAATACGGAACATTTATTATTTAAACCGCCTATTGTGCATTATGCAAGAATAAGTACTTTAAATTGGTCTTTAAATAAAATATTAAATGAATTAGATATTCCACACTTTTCTACACATAGTCTAAGACATACATACGCAACAAGAGCAATAGAAGCAGGAATGAGTCCAGTAGTATTACAAAAATTAATGGGACATACTGATGTATCAGTTACATTAAATGCTTATACTTCTGTATTTGATAAGTATAAGAGAAACGAATTAGAAAAAGTAAATGAATATTATATGGAACAAAATTTAATTAATAATTCAAATGCAAATATATTAACTTTAGAAGAGCCGTTAAATCTTATGGAAAATATGAATAAGGAAGATAAAGATTCTTATGAAAGATAATTCATTGTTTATAGAAATAATGGCTGTAATACTTGAAAACACTAATGGTAGCATGTAGGTGCTACCATTAGATATAAAAAATAATTTTTGGTAGCAACTTTGGTAACAAATTGCAAAAAATAATAAAAAATAAAATAAATTAAGTAAAATTATTTTTAGATAAAATGCTTGATACTAGGGCTTTTTATAAAATAATATAAAATATTTTAAAATAAAAAAAAGAGGCTAAAAGCCTCCAAATTGGTTGCGGGGGTAAGACTCGAACTTACGACCTTTGGGTTATGAGCCCAACGAGCTGCCAACTGCTCCACCCCGCGATGTGTTAACATATTTATTATACTACTTTATATAATCGGTGTCAATACACATATAAGAATTTACACAAAAAAATCTATCTGGTAAAAAATATTTATTAAATTATATAAGACTAATTAAAAGAGCTCTATAATGTAATTATATGCAAGACATAGGAATTTATTCATAATATACTAAATTTTTATGAGGTGAAAGATTAGTATATTTAAAAAAATAAATGAATATAATATACAATATGAAATTATTATATCAGGAGGAAAAAAGCTTTTATGATTAATAAAATAGATTTACCGTATCCTGTGGATGCGTTAGAGCCATACTATAGTAAAGAAACACTTACATTGCATTATGATATTTTATATTCGGGATATGTAAATAATACGAATATAACAGAAGAAAAATTAAAAAAAGCAAGAGAAGAAAATAATTTCGAGAATATAAAGTGCCTAGAAAAAGATTTAAGTTTCTTTGGCTCAGGGGCAATATTACATGAGCTGTTTTTTACCAATATGGGACCTGCAATACCAACTAGCCCAAGCGTAGAATTAATGAAACAAATAAATAATGATTTTGGTAGTTATGACAAATTTAAATCACAATTTACAGAAAGCAGTAAAGTAGTAGAAGCATCGGGATGGAACTTACTTGTATGGGTACACACATTCAAAAAATTAGAAATTTTGCAGTGCGAAAAACACCAAAACTTAACTTTATGGGGCTGTGTACCATTACTTGTTTTAGACATGTGGGAGCACTCATATTATTTACAATATAAAACAAACCGAGCAGAATATATAAACTCATTCTGGAATATAGTAAACTGGAATGCAGTAAATAAAAGATGGAATGCAAAATTTGAAATTCATTAGTTTTGGAAATCTTGTTTTTTTCCTCCGTCCCCAAAAACAAGATTTACTCATATAATAGTATAATTCGATTGCCAATCTTCTCTACTAATCCATCTTCCTTTAAAAGCTTTAGCTCCCTCATCATAGCACTTCTGTCAACATTTAAATAATCTGCTAAATCTGTTAAAGATAATGGAAGCTCAAATGTTTTTGAGAGCTTTCTAGTAGAAATAAGAGAAAAATACACTAAGAGTTTATCACGAGTTGTTCTTTGAGTTAAAAGCTCTATTCTAGTATTTAGCTCAGTTATTTTATTTAAAATTAATTCTGGCAAATGCTCTGCTAATTCACTATGAAATTTACAACTTTTAGAGCAGGGCATTTTTAATTGGTCATAAATATAAAAAAGTACTGTGCAACTTGATTTTGCCTCAACTAAAAGCTCATTATTTGTTGTAACTTTATAAAAAACCTCTCCAAATAGAGCATTTTTTGAAAAATGCTCTACTATAGTTCTATTTCCATTTAAATCATATCTAACTAAATCTGCCTTTCCGATTCAATAAAATACAAAGTTGATTACGTTTTTGAATATAAGTTGTAATTACTTGATTTTTAAGGAAAGTCTTTTTTTGTACTTTATTACAATTACATGAAAAATTATAAATAAAGCTATCCACATTGAAATTAGTGTTCATTATTGATTTTTCATCCCTTTAACATTTAAAGCGTACATATTTCTTAGCTTTTGAATAATAATAATTTTATGTCGTATAAACATAAAACTATTATAATGGAAACAAGGCTCAAAAGCAAGAAAATACGGCAAAAAAAATGTAACAAAAATGTAATATTTCTTTTTCAAAAAAATAAATCTACTCTCTGTAAAGTAAAAATAGTCGAAAAATATAATTTGCATAATATGTGACATATGCAACAGAAAAAAATAAAAAAAGAGATATAATAGGAGCATAATAAAAACAGGGGGAGGAAATGTAAAATGAAAGTTATTAAAAGAGACGGTAGAGCTGTAGACTATGATAGATCTAAAATTCAAATAGCTATAGAAAAAGCAAATAAGGAAGTAAAACCAAATGAAAGAGCATCAAAAGAAGATATAAAAGGGATAATTAATTATATTGAAGAATTAAATAAAAAGAGAATGCTTGTAGAAGATATACAAGACATTATTGAAGAAAGATTAATGGAATTAAACAAATACGAACTAGCTAAAAAATATATTGTGTATCGTTATACAAGAGCACTAGTTAGAAAACAAAATACAACAGATGAAACAATACTTGGAATTATTAGAAATGATAACAAGGAGCTAGCAGAAGAAAATTCAAACAAAAACACAATGCTTGCTTCTACACAAAGAGATTACATAGCAGGTGAAGTATCAAGAGACTTAACAAGAAGACTATTGCTACCTGAAAAAATAGCAAAAGCAGACGCAGAAGGAGTTTTACATTTCCACGATGCAGATTATTTTGTACAACCTATATTCAATTGCTGTTTGATTAACATAGGAGATATGTTAGACAATGGAACAGTAATGAATGGAAAAATGATAGAAAGTCCAAAAAGCTTCCAAGTTGCATGTACAGTCACAACTCAAATTATTGCAGCTGTTGCAAGTAACCAATATGGTGGACAATCTGTTGATATGATCCATCTAGGAAAATATTTAAGGAAGAGCTATGATAAATTCAAAAAACAAATAGATGAAAAATATAAAGGAAAATTACCAGATGAAGTTATAGAAGATTTAGTACAAGATAGAGTAAAAGCTGAATTAAAATCAGGTGTACAAACTATACAATATCAAATTAACACATTAATGACAACAAATGGACAATCTCCATTCGTAACATTATTCTTACACCTAGAAAAAGATGATCCATATATAAAAGAAAATGCAATGATAATAGAAGAAGTATTAAGACAAAGATATGAAGGAATAAAAAATGAAGCAGGAGTATATGTAACACCAGCCTTCCCAAAACTAGTTTATGTACTAGATGAATTCAATAACTTAACTGGTGGAGAATATGATTATTTAACAAGACTTGCTGTTAAATGCTCTGCAAAAAGAATGTATCCAGACTACATTTCTGCTAAAAAGATGAGAGAAAACTATGAAGGAAATGTATTCAGCCCAATGGGATGCAGAAGCTTTTTATCACCTTGGAAAGATGAGAATGGAAATTACAAATTCGAAGGAAGATTCAATCAAGGTGTTGTAAGTATTAACTTACCACAAGTTGCAATAATTGCTGACGGAGACGAAGATAAATTCTGGAAATTATTAGACGAAAGACTAGAGCTTTGCAAAGAAGCATTAATGTGTAGGCACTATGCATTAGTTGGCACACATTCAGATATAAGCCCAATACATTGGCAATATGGAGCAATAGCAAGATTACAAAAAGGTGAAAAAATAGATAAATTATTATATGGTGGATACTCAACAATATCATTAGGATACATAGGAATATATGAAATGACAAAAGTTATGAAAGGTGTATCTCATACAACACCAGAAGGACATGACTTTGCATTAAGAGTAATGAAACATCTAAGAGAAACAACAGACAGATGGAAAAAAGAGACAAACATAGGATTTGCGCTATATGGAACACCAGCAGAAAGCTTATGCTACAAATTTGCAAGAATAGATAAAGAAAGATTCGGGACAATAAAAGACGTTACAGACAAAGGATATTACACAAATTCATATCACGTAGATGTAAGAGAAAGAATAGATGCATTTGAAAAATTATCATTTGAAAGTGAATTCCAAAAAATATCATCAGGTGGTGCAATTTCTTATATAGAAATACCAAATATGGAGAAGAACTTAGATGCTCTAGAAACAGTAGTAAAATTCATATATGATAATATCCAATATGCAGAATTCAATACAAAATCAGATTACTGCCATGTATGTGGATTTGATGGCGAAATAATCATCAATGAAGATAACGAATGGGAATGCCCAAACTGTGGAAATAAAGACCATTCTAAGATGACAGTTGTTAGAAGAACTTGCGGATATTTAGGAGAGAATTTCTGGAATGCTGGAAAGACTAAGGAAATTAAGCAGAGAGTAATGCACTTATAAGAGCAACGGGTTAGAGAAAAAATAAAAATGGAGGACTGAAATATGAATTATGCAGATATAAAAAGAATAGATGTGGCAAATGGAGAAGGAGTTAGAGTTTCCGTATTTGTAAGTGGATGCAATCATCATTGTAAAGGATGCTTTAATGAATGTGCCTGGGATTTTAACTATGGAAATAAATTTACAGAAAAGCAAGAAGAAGAAGTGTTACAAGATTTAGACCATGACTATATTTCAGGACTTACATTACTTGGCGGAGAGCCACTAGAGCCAGCAAATCAAGAAGGTTTGTTACCACTTGTAAAAAAAGCAAAAGAAAAATTCCCAGATAAAAAAATTTGGTGTTATACGGGATTTGATTTTGAAAAAGATGTGGTAGGAAAAATGGCAAAACAAAGCGATACAACAAAAGAATTATTGAAATACATAGATGTTGTAGTTGACGGAAAATTTGAAGAAGACAAAAAAGATTTAAAGCTAAAATTTAGAGGATCTTCAAACCAAAGAATACTAGATGTAAAAGAAAGCTTAAAAGAAAATAAACCAGTAGAATACAAGCTTTAAGAGAAACTTCAAATATCTTGATTTTGGAGACAGAGAAAAAAGATTTTCAGAGGACAGCTCTAATGTTCTAGAAAATAAAGAGACAGATGTAAAAAATCTGTCTTTTTATTTTAAATTCAATCATTTATATAAAATCAAAGTAAAGAAAAAACTTTCGACTTTTTTTGACATTATTTGACAAGTTTTTTAACCATTTTAACAAATTACATAAAATCTATTGTGTTTTTTTATTTTAGGGTATATAATCAACGCAACCTTTTAGAGAATTTGACAATTATTCCGATTTTAATTTTGATATGGCCATATCATTTATTCATAAATTATTTTTAATCTATAAAGACTTTTTTCACTAATATTTTATTTCGATTCTATAGATTTATTTTGCTTTGTTAGTATCTACTGTATCTCTATTTTTGTATATTTCATTTTTACAGTAGGTTTGATGGTATACCATTTTGTTTTGATGTAGAAGATGCATATTCTACATCTATTAATATTGAACACCTACTAATTCAAACTCATAGTTTTCATAATTAGGCATATATTTTTTTAATGTTTCATAGAATTTTTTGCTAGTTTTACTAATTTTTAATTTGCAAAACTCATAAAATACCACATATTCTATTATCTCTTTTCTATACCTTACAATATCTGGATTTATAATAATTCTATTTGCTAGGCATTTAGCCAACCTTTTGTCTAATCTCATAATTTTATAATCTTCTGGAGCAAATTTTAATGTTGTTCTTACTTTTTCCATTATTATATCTAGCTCTTTACTAGCTATTGCATCATACATTTTTTCAAGTAGCATTTCTATTAATATTTCATTATTTAATTTTTTATATTTTATAGGGAGACTTATTTCTATTAGTTTCTTTTGTAGATTTAGTTTTGGAGCCTTAACACGTTTATATATCACTTTTAGCTCATAACTAACTCCAAAAATTTTTACTGATTTGTTTGTATCTTCTTTTCTCATAAAAATTACCTCCTACTGTTTTATTGCTTTATAAATTTTTTATAATTCTCTGAACTTTTGTTTGTATTATTTTATACTTTAATTTTTATTTTGTCAATACTTTTTTCAAAAATTTGTTCGCTTTTTTGTAACAACAAAAATATTGACAGATTTTCGAATAAACAATATAATTTATGTATGGTTTATTCAGCTTGGAGGTGTTTGTTTGAAAAATTCTTTTAAATTAGTAAGTGCAAATGAAAACAATCCTAAATGGAGCAATGTCATTTCGAGGGAGACACCTTTGTATTCTCGTAATAATGATATACGCTCTGAATTTGAAAGGGATTTTACCAGAGTGATACATAGTAATGCCTATAGGAGGTTAAAACATAAAACTCAAGTTTTTTATTCTCCCCAAAATGACCATATTTGTACTAGAATAGAGCATGTTAATCATGTAGAGTCTATAAGCTATACTATTGCTCACTATCTTGGCCTTAATGAAGAGCTTACAAAGGCTATTGCCGTATCACATGATTTAGGTCATAGTCCTTTTGGACATAAAGGTGAAAAAATATTAGATGAAATATGTAAGAAAGATTTAAATTTTTCATTTTGGCATGAGAAAAATGGTTTATATTTTGTAGATAATATTGAACTTTTGGAAGATGATGAAGGTTGTAAACGAAACTTGGATTTAACTTATGGAGTAAGAGATGGTATTATTTCACATTGTGGTGAAATAGATGAGAATATAATTAGGCCTAGAGATGAATTTATAAACTTAAAAGAATATAATTATCCAAATCAGTTTGCTCCATATACTTGGGAAGGTTGTGTCGTAAAAATTTCTGATAAGATTTCTTACATTGGAAGAGATATTGAAGATGCTGTGAGTTTAGGAATTCTAGATGAGCATTTAGATAAATTATATGATTTGTTGGGATATACTAGTGGTACTATTAATAATACTGTAATTATTAACACATTAATTTATGATTTATGTACAAATTCTTCTCCTGAAATTGGACTATGTTTCTCTTCTGAAGCATTAAATTTAATGAATAAAATTAAGAAATTCAATTATGAATACATTTATCTTTCTGACGCTTTAAAACCTTCTGATGAGTATTTTTCTATAGTGATTAATAGAATTTACTGTACTTTGAAAAATGCATATAATGGAGATACTACTTTTCAGAATTTAGATAAATTAAGAAAGTTTTATCCTAATTTAATAAATGGTTTTGTAGATTGGTTTAGTAATTTTTCTACTACTGGTGATAGACAAAATTTAAAGAATAAGGTTTTGTTTGACATACAAAATTCTAAAGATTATTACTTTGCTATTATTTTATATATTGCAGGAATGACAGATAAATTTGCGATTGATACGTATAATGAGATAATTGGATTTTAACTAACTTTGGGGACGGAGGAAAAAAGTTGTTTTTTTCCTCCGTCCCCAAAAACAAGATTTTCGACTAGCTAAAAATGATTTAAGACCAACTCTTCATACTTTTGTGTAGCTACCTCAGGGTTATGTGGACCATTAAAATCTTTAATTGGAGCAAATTCTTTCTCTGTGTTTACTCTAAGTAAAGCGATATTATCAAAATACGAGAAAGCACTAAATACAAATTGCTCAAATTTATATATATTTGGCTTGTCTGGAACTTGTTTCATTCCTTCTTCATTAACAAAAGCATTTTTTCTAAAGGCTCTATGGTACGATAATTTTACATTGGACATTTTTTTGATTGCATTTAAACTAAATAAATGTGCTAACATGTTAGTTTCTCTATATAAATAATTTCCTTTATTATCAGTAATTTTAGATAGCTCCTCAGTAAAATTTTCACAATCCACTATTGCAGGCTTTTTATCTCTTCTGGCAAAAATCCAAGAAGGATCTGAAGGGTTAGATTTAAATAAAGTTTTAGAGCCCACTTCATATTTAGAATCTATAGTATATCCTATAAATACAGGGTCAAGCGGATTTAACAGTACATTATCAACACCGCCAACAAATAACCATTGTAGTTTCTTTTGCTCCATACTTTTAATTAAATTTGTTCTTTTTAAAGAAGAAAATAAATTTCCATTACCATTAGATGCTAGATTTATTTTATAAATTTCTGAAAGAACAAGCTTACCATTCACATCAATAATCGGCAAATTTTCCTGATTAAAAAATGTAATATTATTTCTATCATAATCAAAATAATTATTCTGCTCAAAAAAATTGATTGTATCAAAATAATTACTAGTACTAGTCATAATGTACCAAGGAATATATATTTTATATTTAGAATAGGCTGTTTTTAAATAATCACATACAATTTCAAAAAGAGATTTCCTAGGATTTGTATCTAAAACATAAGTACCCTTAGGAGCATTAAAACCTAACCTAGAGCCTTGACCACCGGCTACAGTTATTACACCTACTTTACCAGATTTGATAGCCTTAGCTCCTAAATTATAATACTGCTTAAGCTTCGAATCAGATAATGATTCTTTATCTACGTATTTTAAAGGCTCAATTTCTTCAGTAGACTTGAATACTTCAGTTTTTGATTTTTCATATAAAGATAAAATCTCTTCGAAATCAATATTCAATATTTGGTTTAACAAATCAGACTTTTGTGATTCTGTAAGCTCATTATAAAACTGTAATAAATGCTCTTGATTATATTTTTTTAGAATATCTCTTACTTTACTCAGTTTATTCTCCATAAAACCCTCCATTCGAGTAATAGAATACTCTTAATCTTGTTTCATACTAGAATAATTAGTCGCACTTTTTAGCTCAGCAATTAATTTTTCTTTACTAGGCAAATTAGAATTTTTTAAAAGTTCAACTTCCTTTTCTATATCATAAGGAAGCCTTACTAAATTAAAATTGATAGTAGATAATTCCTTTGAGTTATAATTGCCCTCTAATATAATATATGAAGCAACCGTAGAAAATTTATTAGTTTTATCATAAAAATTATCATTAAGCATTTCAATAGGCATTCCAACACTACCAGGATTAAAGATAGTTTTATTACGAATTCTAATTATGTTTGGTGTATGAATATGACCATAGCCAACTATATCTGGTGTAGGATCTGACTTAGTCTTGCCAATAAAATCAGTATTTTCAAATAATTCCATAGCATCATGAATTTCAGTTGCTGAATAGATAGTATTTTTATTTGAAAACATTGGATTAAAAACATAATCTAAACCAAAAGGTGACGCATGGAATAATCTTATTAAATATCCGCTCATATAGAATTCATATGACACCGGTAGATTATATATAAAAGAAGCACGCTCTTCACCAATTAAATCTCTTGTCCAAAATCTACCCTTAGGAATGTCAGGCCTAGTTATAGCTTCATCACAATTACCTTTTAGCATCACTGTACATTTTTCACGCAATAAATCTATCACTAAATCAGAATTACAGCTTTTTAAAACACTGTCGCCTAAACAGAAAATTTTACTAATATTTCTACTTTCTATATCTTTAATAACAGCTTTAAGAGCAGTAATATTTCCATGTACATCAGATATAATTGCAATTTTCTCCATAATTAATCTCAGTCCTTTCCTAAGCCATAATTTTGATATTTATATTATCAATACTGCATAAATATTATAATATAAAAAAAGATATAATTCAATAAAGTAAAGAACAATTGAAAAAATTTTGTGTATTATATATAATAAGGTCATATTAGAGAGGAGGAAACAATGTTAAAAAATATAGGAAACACTCCAATGATAAAAATTACATACAAAAATGGAGAAAAAATAAATCATATATATACAAAATTAGAATCGTATAATCCAACTGGTAGTATAAAAGATAGGGTAGCATTTTATATAATAGATAAAGCAAAAGAAAGAGGTGCATTAAAAGATAATATGCCTATAATTGAAGCTACAAGCGGCAATACAGGAATATCAATTGCAGCATTAGGAGCATATTATAAGCACCCAGTGTATATTTTTATGCCAGATTGGGTAAGTAAAGAAAGAGTAAAATTAATGAAAAACTATGGAGCAAATGTAATACTTGTGTCAAGAGAAGAAGGCGGATTTAAAAAATGCTTGGAAGAAGCGCAAAAATTATCTAAAGAGAAAAATGGATTTTTATCAAATCAATTTGCAAATACAGATAATTTGTTGGCACATTATGAAACTACAGGAAATGAAATTATAAACCAATTACCAGAAAAAGTTTCTGCATTTATATCAGGAGTAGGAACAGGAGGCACATTAATAGGAGTAGGAAGAAAACTAATAAAATGGGATGAAAACATAAAAATAGTAGCATTAGAGCCTGAAAAAATGCCTATCATATCAAAAAACAAAATAATATCTGAGCATAAAATAGAAGGAATTGGTGATGACTTTGTACCAGATTTACTTGATAAAACAATATTAGATGAGGTAATACTAGTAAATGATGAGGATGCTATAAATATGTCAAGAAGGCTGGCAAAAGAGCTAGGAATTGGTGTAGGCATTTCTTCTGGAGCAAATTTCATAGCAGGAATTATGTATCAAGAAAAAGTGAATGAACCAGTTGTAACTGTATTCGCGGATGATAATAAAAAATATTTAAGCACAGATTTGTCAAAAGAAATAGATAATAATATAGATTTTAAATCAAATCAAATAAAATTATTAGATTATGAAGTGGTTTAAGACAAAATTTCTGGATAAATTTGTCAAAACCCCAAATCCAGTATTGACAAACTTTAGTCATTTACGTTATAATATTATTTGTTCATTAATTTTAGAACAAAATGAAATCCCACACTGAACACTTAAAGGTGTAATACTGGAAGGAGGGGAATAAAAAATGTCAGAGGTTAAAGTTAATAATGGAAATATAGAAGATGCCTTAAAAAGGTTTAAAAGACAATGCGCAAGAAATGGAGTATTGCAAGAAGTTAGAAAAAGAGAAAAAGAGAGCACTACGAAAAACCAAGCGTAAAGAGAAAGAAAAAATCAGAGGCAGCTAGAAAAAGAAAGTTTTAGTAAATACATAAAGTAAAGAATTATTCTTTAAGAATAGTTCTTTATTTTTTCGTGCACAAAGCATTTTTTAAAATTTTTATTTGAGAGCTAGTATAATTAAAAATCAAAAAGTGTTGTATAATTTACACCAAATATTATATAATAATTTAGTAAAATGTAGATGATTGCGAAAGGAGAAAAAAGTTATGAGTTATAATAAACAAGAAATAAAAAAAGGAGTTACAATTCATAATATTACTACAAATAAATTTAAAACAAATTTATATGCTGTATTTTTAGCTCTTCCACTAGAAAGAGAAAATGTAACTAAAAATGCCTTAATAACAGCAATTTTAAGAAGAGGAACGCAAAACATACAATCCCAAAACTTAATTAGTCAAAAATTAGAAGAAATGTATGGTGCAAGTTTTGATTGCGGAATAGAAAAAACAGGCGATAATCACGTAATGAAATTTTATTTAGAGGCTATAAATGAGGAGTTCATTCCAGAAAAAGAAGAATTAACTAAAAAATGCATAGATATTTTATTTGATATCATATTCAACCCACTAGTAGAAAACAATGGATTTAAGCGAGAGTATGTAGAATCTGAAAAAAATAATTTAAAACAGATAATAGAATCAAAAATAGACAATAAAAGAGTATATGCTTTTGAAAGATGTATAGAAGAAATGTTTAAAGATGAGCCATATGGTTTATATAAATATGGTTATGTAGAAGATTTGGAAAAAATTACTCCTCAAAATTTATATGAGTATTACAAAAAACTAATTAGTGAATGTAAGATAGACATATTTGTATCTGGAACTATTGATAATAAAAAAGTAAATGAGCTAATAGAAAACAACGAAGAAATAAGAGAATTAAAAGAAAGAGAAGCAAGATATGTTGTAAATACTGAAAAAACAAAACAAAGAGAGCAAAAAGAGACAAATACAGTAGAAGAGCATATGCAAGTAGGACAAGGAAACCTAGTTATGGGGTTAGATGTAAATTGCAAAAACGAAAATTGCAAATATATAGCATCTGTGTATAATGCAATATTGGGCGGTGGAGCAAATTCAAAACTATTCCAAAATGTTAGAGAAAAAGAAAGTTTAGCATATACTGCAGGCTCAACATTTAGAAGGCAAAAAAATGTAATTTTCATTAGATGTGGCATAGAAATAGCAAACTTTGATAAAGCTCTAGAAACAATAAAAATGCAACTAACAGACATACAAGAAGGCAGATTTTCAGATGAAGATTTAAATAACTCAAAAGAATTAATTATAGAGTCAATAAGAGGCATAAATTCTGAGCAGGATACAGAAATAACATATTATTATGGACAAGAATTATCAGATAGCTTCACAACACTAGATGAATATATAGAAAAGATAAGCAATGTGTCAGTAGAAGACGTAAAAGAGTTGGCAGGAAGCATTGCTGTAGATACAGTCTATTTCCTAAGAGATTAAAAATCTTGTTTTTTTCCTCCGTCCCCAAAAACAAGATTTTTCAAAGAAAATATGAAGAAAGGATTGATAAAAAATGAAAATAATAGAGAGCTCAAAGATTAAAGAAAAAGAATATATAGAAAAGTTAGATAATGGTATGACAGTTATAATTATACCTAAACCTAATTTAGATAAAAAATATATTATATGGGGCACACATTTTGGCTCTATAGACAATAGATTTATAATGCCAAAAACAGGAGAGGAAGTATTTATACCAGATGGTGTAGCACATTTTTTAGAGCATAAAATGTTTGAGCAACCAAATGGAACTAATAGTCTAGACACTTTAATGGCTCTAGGACTAGATGCTAATGCCTATACAACAAATGACCACACAGCATATTTATTTGAGTGCACAAATAATTTTTATAAAGGCCTTGATGAGCTTATGGATTATGTACAACATCCATATTTTACAGATGAAAATGTAGAAAAAGAAAAAGGAATAATAGGGCAAGAAATAAAAATGTATGATGACGAGCCAGGCTGGAAACTATACATGAATGCAATGGATTGTATGTATAAAAACAATCCAATTAAATTAGATATAGCAGGAAGTGTAGAGTCAATTAGCAAAATCACACCAGATGTTTTGTACAAATGTTATAATACATTCTATAACCCATCAAACATGGTAATGGTAGTATGTGGAGACTTTAAACCAGAAGAAATATTAGAAGAAATAAAAAAAAGATTGGTAGAAAAAGAAGAGCAAGGTGAAATAAAAAGAATATATCCAGAGAAAGAAGAAAAAATAAATAAGCCATATAACGAAGTAGAAATGGAAGTAAGTACCCCACTATTTATGCTTGGATATAGAGATGTAGAAGGAATGGGAGATAAAAAAGAAATTGTAAGAAAACATATTGCAATAGAAATTTTATTAAACATGATAATAGGAAAAAGCTCAGACACATATAAAGAATTGTACGAAGCGGGAGATTTATTGGCACAGCCAGACTTGGATTATGAATTTAGTGATGAATATTCACATATTTTAATCTCAGGACAATCAAAAAATCCACAAAAAATAAAAGAAAATGTGGAAAAATGCATTGAAAATTTCAAGAAAAATGGCTTAAATGATGAGCATTTTAATAGAATAAGAAAAAAAGTATATGGAAACTATGTTGTAGAGTACAACAGTGTAGGCGATATTGCTAGAATGTTTTTATCAGATAAGATGAAAGGTATAAATAGTTTTGACTATATTGAAGAATATAATACAGTAACAAAAGAATATGTAGAAGAGATTTTGAAAAATGTCTTTAAAACAGAGAATATGATAATGTCTGTAGTAAATTGCAAACAAGAGAAATAATTTGTAGAAAAAAGTCGAAAAATGGCATACGAAAATTGGCAAAAACCGCTCAAAATCAACAAAAATCAGTTGACTAACATGTAAAAATATGGTATTTTTAAAATATACAAAAGAAAAAATACGAAAAAGGAGAGTGGTTTTATGTTAAATGATGAAATTTGTAAATTAAGAGAAGAATTAAACGAAAGTATTATTAGTGGGAAAGACTATGAGATAACATATAAAATAAGTGTACAGTTAGACCAATTAATTGCAGAATACTATAAAACAGAATTAGATTTAAGAAAAACAAAAAGGTCAAAACCAAGAAAGAAGAAAGAAGCGGGAAGTATAGTTTAGAATATTTAATTAGTGCAACAATGGGGACAGATATAAAATCTGTCCCCATTGTTGCAAGTGTCTATATTAGATAAAAACAGCGGTGACAGGTTTCTATGTGCTATAGTTTTAAATAAAGAATGTTACAAAAATGTTACAAAAATATTATTTTTATGTTACAAATGCACAAAAAAGCAAAAAATATGTTATTATAATATTGCAAAATGAAAAAAAATCATTTATAATGATATAAATGGGGTGAAATAGTGAAGAAAACCAGAGCTTTAAAATTAATTCTTATAATAATTACAATATTAATTCATGTTTTTATATTTTTCCAGACAAAAGCATATGCTTATGATGAGCTAAAAATAGCATCTGGAATTGTTGACCCAGATGACTATAACCCAGGTTCACTTGATGATGCTTTTACAGGTGAAGATAAAATAGTGAATATTGGTTCAACCATAATAACTGTTATCAGAGTAGTAGGAATTATTGTAACAGTAATATGCTTAATGTTGATAGGAATAAAATATATGATGGGCTCTGTAGAAGAAAAAGCAGATTATAAAAAAAGCATGATTCCATATTTTATTGGAGTATTTATATTTTTCTCACTATCACAAATCCTACCAGTGATTATTAACTTAGTTAGTGGTATGAATAAATAAAAGGAGTAAATATAGTAATGAAAAAAGGGCTAATTTTAAAAATTCTAGTAATTATATTTACTATGCTAAGTATATTTATATTAAGTAGTCATTATGTACAAGCTTCTTCTTTATCAGATGCAATAGGAGGGGCAGATGACTTTGTACAGGCAGGTGTTCAAGACAAAAGTCCGGCAATAAGTGAAGACAATTTACAAGGAATGTCAGATATGTTATATACTGCATTACTTGTAATTGCGACAATAGTTGCAATTATTGTGGGACTTGTAATCGCCATACAGTTCATGACAGGAAGTGTAGGAGAAAGAGCCAAAATCAAAGAAACATTAATTCCATATATAGCAGGATGTATAGTGATTTTTGGAGCATTTGGCATATGGAAATTAGTAGTAAATATACTAAAACAAGCTCAATAAATAAGATTTTAATATTATCTCAAAAAAAGAGATATTAAATATATAAATTATATAAAAGGGAGGAATAAACATGGCAAAAACTATGAAAATACTTAGTATAATAATAATGATTGCTATGGTATTCACTGTAGCTTTTGGAACTGTTTCTAATGCAGAGGTGGATTCTGATGCAGTTGTTGAGGGATTATTTACTGGCGGCAGTGCAGATACAACAGGAATACAAGGAGTTGGAACAAATATAGTTAATATTATTACTACAATAGGAATAATAGTGGCAGTAATCGTATTATTGATATTAGGTATTAAATATATGACGGGAAGTGCATCAGAAAAAGCTGAGTACAAGAAAACAATGATACCATACCTTGTTGGTGCAGTATTAATATTTGGTGCATCAGCTATTGCTAAAGCTGTAATAGCAATGACGCAAAGCATCGCAAGTGGAGAATAATATTACAAACATATTACAAAAATATTACAATTATATTAAAAGTGCATTTTTAATGCACTTTTTTTATTTTTTTGTATCTTTTTATCAAATTATCTGGTATAATATATATTGTATAGATTTAAAACTAAGGAGGAAGGAATATGGGAACATATAACTTACCAAGGAACGTAAAAGGAGAAGGTAGAATATTATTTATTTTTACAGGCAAAAGTATGATTTACACAGTTGTAGCGGGAGGAATAGGACTAATATTTTATTTCATTTTATCAGCATTTGGATTTGGTATGGCAGGAATAATTACAGTAGCATGTTTTGCATTAATTGGTTTCCTAATAGGAACATTAAAAATGCCAAATTTAGAAAAATTCGAATTTGCTAAAAAAACAGGTGGAGAAAATATAGATGACATTATAAAAAGAGCGATAAAATTTAAAACAAAAGGGAAAAAGATATATATATACAAGGAGGAAGAAAAAAATGCTAAATAACCCACAAGCACTAGTTTCAATTTTAACAATAGTCATATTTGCTATTGTCATATTAATTGCTGTACTTGCAATAGTATATTTCGCATCAAGAAACAAAGATAACAAAAAAAAGACAAAGCTAGAAGAAAGCATAGATGGAAAAGCAACAACTCAAAAAGCAAAAACATTTGCAGTAGAGTCTGTAATGGACTTTATGGAATTTGATAAAGTAGAAGACAATATGATTGTACAAAAAAATGGAAATAAATACATAATGGTAGTTGAATGCCAAGGAATAAACTATGACTTGATGTCAGAAATGGAAAAAAATGCGGTAGAGGAAGGATTTATTCAATTCTTAAATACTATAAGACACCCAATACAAATATATGTACAAACTAGAACTCTAAATCTTGAATCTAGCATACAATCATATAGAGATAAAGTTCAGGCAATAGAAGAAAACTTGAGTAAACAAGAAGCACGTTATAAAGAAATGCAAAGTTCTGGAAATTATACTAGAGAACAGCTTGACAAAGCGTTTTATGAGCTTACAAAGCAAAGGAATTTAACTGAATATGGAAAAGACATTATATATGATACAGAAAAAATGAGTTTAAACAAAAATGTATTAAACCAAAAATATTATATAGTAGTTCCATATTATCCAGAAGAGTTAGGACAAAATGATTTTGATAAAGAAGAAATAAAAAACTTAGCATTTTCTGAATTATATACAAGATGTCAATCAATTATTAGAACACTATCAGCATGTGAAGTTGGAGGCAGAATACTAACATCTAACGAATTGGCAGATTTACTATATGTTGCATATAACAGGGATGAGCAAGAAACATATGGAATAGACAAAGCATTACGTGCTGGATATGATGAGCTATACTCTACAGCGCCAGACGTGTTAGACAAGAAGATGAGAACATTAGACCAAAAAATAGAAGAAGAAGCATTTAACAAGGCAAACGAAAAAGTAATAGAAGCACAATCTGCAAAGGAAAGAGCTTTACAACGTAAAGAAAACAATATGGATGACTTAATATCACAAATGGCACAATTAATAATTGAGCAAAATAGAACAATTGTTGGAAGCGATGTGGCAGATGATGCAATAGCAAGAGTAAAACAAGAAAAGCAAGAGAGAAAACAGCAGAAAGAAGGCAAAACTAAAGAAGGAGGTACAGAAGCAAATGTCAAGGAAAAAACAACAAAGAGAAGAAGAACAACAAAGAGCGCTTAATGATTATTCAAGACCAGATGAATATGAAATATTAAAAAAGAAAACAATAAAAGAATTAATAGCTCCATCTGGAATAGACGCAACAAACATAGATCATTTAGAGATAATTTCTAATGTGACAAGGTATGCAAGAAGCTTCTTTGTATCTACATTGCCAAGAATGTGTACTTTCCCAGAATTGTTTAGAGACATGTATTTGTTTGGAGATATAAACACATCAATATATATAAACCCAATTCCAGAGTCAAGGTCACAAAACGAATTAAATAGAGTAATAAATGAGCTAGAAACAGAAAGAATAGTGGCTGCAGATAGGGGAAACATAAATAGAGAAAGTGACTTAGGACAAAAAAGATTAGAGGCAGAGCAACTAAGAGACGAAATAGCAGCAGGTTATAATAAATTATATGAAGCCTCTGTTATATCTACATTATTTGCATACAACTTAGAAGATTTAGACAGATTTACAAAATTATTATCAACAGAAATGTCTAAATCATTAGTTGGAATAAAAAGTGCATGGGGAATGCAAGAAGAAGCATTTAAATCAAACTTACCATTAATGGAAGATAAAATAAGAAAAACACATACATTTGACAGAAGGTCAATGGGAACAGTATTTCCATTTACTACATCAGAGGTAGGACATCAAACAGGAATACCACTAGGAATAAACAAACAAACTGGAGTGCCAATCTTGTTTGATAACTTCCATAGCTCACTTTCAAACTACAATATGGTTATATTTGCTAAATCTGGTGCTGGTAAATCAGTAACAATGAAAACACTAATTTCAAGGTCTGCAGTGCTAATGGGTGTACAAAGCTTAGCACTTGATGCAGAAGGCGAGTATAGTATAGTGGCAGAAAGTTTAGGTGGAGTAAATGTAGTAATTAGCCCAAACTCAAAAACAGTAATCAATATATTTGATATAGAAACAGAAATAGTAAAAGACGAAATAACAGGTAGAGATAGACTAGTACTTAATGTAGAGAACAAAGTAGAAGACGTTACACAAGCTTTGCTTACAATGGCAAAAGGTAGTACAAGAAGTGAGGAGGTAAATGAGCTTACAAAACAAATTATAGCAGAATCTGTTGCAGAAGAATATGCTGCACGAGGAATTAACAATGACCCAAATAGTCTATATGAGTCATCGAGGGGAGAACTAGGAAACAGCAACAATATGCTAGGAAGAAAGAAAAAAGAAATGCCAACAATAGGCTCTTGGTATAAAAGAATTCAAAAGAAAGCAGATGACAATACGAACCCAGACTATAACTTCCACTATAGTTATTTGTTAAAAGTTATGAAGCAATACATAAGAGAATTTGATGGACAAATGGCATACTTTGATGGACAATCTACATTTGATTTATTAGAAGGCACACTTTTTATAAACTTAGACATATCACAACTAGAAGAAAAATTTGCAAGACCACTTGCACAACAAATACTACTAGAGTGGATTTGGGAAAAATATGTTAAGAAAAACAGTGAAGATAGAACAAAAGCTGCTAAAAAAAGAGTGTTAGTTGATGAGGCATGGATGTTACTTCCATTCCCAGAAGCAGTAGACTTTTTAAACACTATGGCAAGACGTGCTAGAAAAAGAAATGTATCACTTGCAATTATTTCACAAAGATTTCAAGACTTCTATGAAAAACCAGAAGCACAAGCAGTGCTTACATCATCAGATACAAAATTATTCTTAGCACAGGATAAATCTGAAATACAATATTTAAAAGAAGTATTTAAACTAAGCGAAGGTGAAGCAAATTTCTTAGTAACATGCTTAAAAGGCGAAGGTTTATTAAAAGTTGGTGGAGATAGTGCAATTATACAAATAAGACCAACAGCAAAAGAATTTGAATTTGTTGAGACAAACCTAAATAAACTAATGCAAAAAGACAGAAGAAAGAGAGCTAATTTTTAGGGGGAAGAAATGAAAAAGATAACTAGTAAAAAAGGAATGCAAAAAATAGTAATAGCAATAGTAATAGTGTTATCATTTAATTTTATAGTACCAAACTATTCTCAAGCAGACTTTGGTGGAACGTTAGCTGGACCAATCATTGATTTTGTGGCTGCTATAGGAGATGCAGTCTTATCGGCGCTTCAATTTTTTATGTATGATGGAGGTGCTTCTACATCAGGAACGTTTCAGGTTACAAATATCTTTGGCTCGTTTTTACTTTCTTCAAGTAAAGCAACAGAGGATGAGCTAGAGGCAAAAGGAATAGCACCTGACGGAGAAGTAGAAATCACTATAGATTCAGAAGAATTTGATAAAGGTTGGAGAGCAGCTTTAACATTTGGACTTCTTGAAAAAGATTATTCAATACCAATTGTAAAATACACACCAGAGGCAATATTTGGCAATAGAGTTCCAGCACTTGATGTAAACTTTATTAATCCTACAGATTGGACAGAAAAATATGGCGATGATGTCGGCGGAGCAATGAACGAAAGGTCTATTACACAAGATCTTCATTCGATAATTGCTAATTGGTATGTGGCTTTAAGAAACTTAGCTATAATTGCATTACTATCAGTACTATTATATGTTGGTATTAGAATGGTAATTTCAAGTACTGCCTCAGACAAAGCAAAATATAAGCAAATGCTAATGGATTGGATAGTAGCATTATGTATAGTATTCTTCTTACATTATATTATGTCTTTTATATTGACTTTAACAGAAATGATAACAGAAGGAATAGGAGAGGGAAGTGCAATAACTGTAGCAATAGAAGATGGAGATAATAACCCTGACAATAACGTAAAATTTAATACTGATTTAACCGGATTGTGTAGGTTGCAAATACAATATAAAGAATTAGGGGCCAGATTAATTTATTTAATATTCTATCTTGCATTAGTAATATATACTGTAATGTTTACATGGACATATGTAAAAAGGGCAATTACTATGGCTTTCCTAACACTCATGGCACCATTAGTTGCTATAACATATCCAATAGATAAAATAAACGATGGAAAATCGCAAGCATTTAATATCTGGCTTCGTGAATTTATATTTAACGCATTATTGCAACCATTTCATTTGATAATTTACACAATTTTCCTAGGTTCTTCAATGGAAATAGCAATTAAAAACCCAATTTATGCAATATTGTTCTTAGCATTTATTATACCATCTGAAAAATTATTAAAAAAGATGTTCGGATTTGATAAATCAAATACAGCAGGTGGTATGAGTACGGCGGCAAGCTTATTAGGTGGAGCAGCTGTAATGAAAGGTGCTAGAAGCTTAATAGGTAAGGCAGGAAAATCTGGAGGAAGTTCTGGAAGTAAGGGAATAAGAACTAAAAATCCTGTTACAAGCTCAAATACACCGTCAATATCTGATGCATTTGGAAATGGAAGTAATCAAACTGTGCATACAGCAAATACTGGTACAACAGGGTCTGGCGCAAGAGCAACTACATCAAACTCAAATTCGCGAGGAGGAGCAACACTTGGAAATGGAACTGCTGGATATACTGGTAACGGCTCTGAATATATGACAGCTGGAGGAGTTATATTACCTAATGGACCAGAAGAGCCATCAACACCATCACAAATATCGCAAACACCTCAAGGTGCAAGACTTGACCAACAAACTGCACAAGATACTAGAAGTACATGGCAAAGACTAAAAGATGATGATACAAATCGTGGATTAGGTCAATGGTTAAAAGAAGAAACAAAGATGGGAAGAAGATATACAAGTGCGAAAAATTCAATTAGAAATATTGCCAATGCTCCTTCAAGAGGATATAACGCATTATTAAATAAAATGCCAAAGCCAGTAGCAAAAACAATAAGGGGAGCAGTAGGGGTAGCAGGACATGCTGCGGCCTCGACAGCCAAATTCGCTGCTAAAGCTGCAGTCGGAGGAACTTTAGGCTTGGCAGCAGGTATTGCAGGTGATGACTTAGAAGATGTATTTACATATGGAGCAGCAGGAGCAGCTTTAGGAGTAGCTGGATTACCAGTGATAGGGAGAGGCATTGCTTCTGGGGCTAATAGATTAAGAAGTACATATGAAACAAAAGCCTTTGGAGCTTCTGAAGCAGCAAGAAGACAGCAAGATAGAGAAATGATGCAGAACGACGACTGGAGAAGCGAAATGAATGAAAATTATACATCTATATATGATACAATTCCAACTGCTAGTCAAAGTGAGAATTTCGCAAAGTCTGCCTTAGATTACTATGATGCTGGAATTACGGACTCTAAAGAAATAGGAAAGAGTATGAAATTCGAAAAAGAACTTAGAGAACAAATGATAGATGCAGGAACTCCTGATAAAGAGGCCGAAGAATTGGCGAAAAAACAAGCAATAGTAATCTCAAAGATTGCAAATGACCCTAAAATTACAGAAAGATTAACTAATGAAGGTAAAAGGAAGGATTTAAAAGAAGAATTTGTAAGAACGCTAAAAGCTTCGGGTATGGATGAAAAGGGAGCAGTAAAAAATGCAGAAGGCATGATCGGATTATTAATGAAGAGAAAAGGACTAAGTCCAGATTAATTAAATAAATGGAGGCTACAATTATGAATAGATTTATTAGATTTTTTAACCAAAACAGAATTAGGATAATAGTAACTATTTTAATTGTAGTCTTTATTATACTAATCATACAAGTTATAAATTATATATTAAAACAACAAGATGACAATGTTGTACCAACAGAGCCAGAGATAGTTGATACAAGTAGACCAAGTGAATCTGTAATATCTGGTGACGAATTGCCAGAAGAGATTACTGATACTAACTTGAATGTTATCAGCCAGTTTGTAGAATATTGCAATAATAAGCAGTACCAAAATGCGTATGATTTATTAACACAAGACTGCAAAGATGAGCTATTTGGCACCTTGGATTTGTTTGTATCAAATTATTGCAATCAAATATTTACTTCTCCAATGACATATCAATTAGAATTGTGGTATGCAGCAGCTAGCACATATACATATAGAATCACATACTTTTCAGACAATTTACTAGCAACAGGAAATGCCACACCAACTAACACAAAAGACGATTATATAACAATTATAAGCAGTAGAGATGGAGATAAATTGAATATAAACAATTTTGTGGAAAAAGAAGAGGTAAATAATTCAACTACAGCAGAAGAAGTACCTATTACAATAGCAATTAATGACAGATATACTTATAAAGATTATGAAATTTATAATATAACAATAAGCAACAATACAGATAAAACTATTTTGATAAGTGATGGGGTAAATAGTAATGATATTTGCCTAGTAGATACCAATGAGGTAGAGTACAATTCTATATTAAATGAAGTTCCATTGGTAAACCTAGAATTAGAGCCAGGAATATCGAAAACAATAGAAATACGCTTTAACAAGATGTATAACTTATATAGGACAATAGACCATATGTCTTTTAAAAATATTATATTAGACAAACAAACATATGAACAAAATGCTGAAAATGCGGCAAGAGTTAGTATAAATATAGATATTTAACGGAGAGAAGTATGAGTGAAGATAATAACAATAATAATCAAAACAATTCTGTAAATGATAATGGCGAATTCGAAAAAATAGATAGAAATCGTTTAAGAGGTAATATAGGGGAAGAAGAAGAAAATGTAGCAAATAATGAGCAGCCTGAGGAGCAAGAGGTAGAAAACGAAACCAAGCAAGATGATAAGCTTAATGCTCAAGACATGCAGCAAATAGCAAAATCTGGAGCCAGCCTAGCAAAAAACGCAGCAACTGGCAATGTGGTGGGCGCAGCAAAAGATGCTCTAAACCTTGCAAAAAACAAAAAGGTAAGAAACAAAATGATTAGGCATGCAATCATACAATTTGCTGGACCCTTTCTCCTTATCTTATTCTTAGCAGCTGCAATATTCGGAATATTTGGAGCAGTAGCAGACACAGTAGGAGAAGTCCTGGAAGGTATAGGTCAAGCTATAGTAGACTTTTTTACAGTCGATGAATCTGATGGAGCAATAATAATATCTGATGAGCAGATAGATACTATTATAAATTCTATTGAGGAGCAAGGAATAAGTACAGAAGATTTAAAGCTACTTGGGGACTATGAAGAGAATGCATCTGAAGCAGAAAAGCAAAGAGCAGTTAGAAAATATATAAGAAAATTCTATGAAGCACAAGCATTAACAGAAACCCTAAATTATTATCACTATGATTCGACAAATGATACTACATTCGGAGCGATATATGTGTACAGAGCAAATGGAGATGTAAATGAAGACATTTCAAATAGAGAAGAAATAACATATATTTCGTATGATAAAATGCAAGAGATGATAGCTAATAACAACATAGAAGCAGCAAAACATTTTAGTATAGATGATTCGGAAAACCTAGTTGTTGCCTCATATAGTGAAACTATAGTACAAAATTCTAATGGGCAAGATAATAGTCATACATATACAGTAAGTTCAAGAACAATTAATTATAAATCTTTAGTATCACAATATACAACAAAGATGAACTTTTTAATAGATTTGACATTAATATCACAAAATCCTGAGTTTGTTTCGGCAGTAGTTGACTTGATTAAAGATAGTAGAATAGAAATAACAATAATGGATAATACAACGACAAATGTAAAAACAGTGACAAATAGTTATACTTTAAATGTACATGTTGAGGCAGACCGTGGAGCGACACCAGGAACATCGGGAAGTTACTATAATGTTGATGATTCATATGAAAGAACATCATCGACTACAACTACAACAATAACAAGGACTCCATCTATTCAAATTAATTATGTAAAAACATGGTTTTGTGAGCAAAGAAAGAATTATACCAAAGATATAGATGGACCAAATGAAATTTCTAATGTTACAACACATCCAGCAGATGAAGCACAGCCAGAAGGTGACGGAAGCTGGAAAACTAATCAAACAACCACAACAGTCGAAACTAGTACAACAGAAAGCTACAAAGACGTAGGAAGTGGCGAAGGCTTAGTATTTACTTTAGGAGAGCAAGGCGATGGAGAAAGATATGAAAATGGAGAAATAGACGAGCCAACATTTGTAGGATTAATGGAAACAGAATATAGAATACCATATTCAACAAGGGAAGAAGCGGCAGGAACTAATTTAATAAGTGGCGCAGAAATGTTATTCTACTTATTGCAAAAAGACCCAGACCTAGAGAATATGGAAATAATTATGAGGTATGCATTTAATCAATACCTAGGATATGAAAAGTATGAGGTTACTTTAGATGGAAGCATATTTGAGATAAAGGATTTTGTACCATTAAATTCTAGTGGCTCAAGTGATGATTTATTGTTAGAATATATTGGGTATTGGGAGTCAGGCCCAAATGGACCAAAGAAAAATGCAGATGGAACCAAATATATTATTATAGACGATGGTGTCGGCAACTTAGCAGTAGGCCATGGAGTAGATATTTATAATAGTGGAATGGCGTACAAGTTTATCGAAGCAGGATATACTATAGCAGAAGGGGCAGAAGTAGATATAGAATTTGTTGATGCAATAAAATTAGAAATTCTGCAAAGAAACAAAAATGATGTGAATGCATTGGGATTAGACTTAACAGGATATCAGTTTAATGCTTTAGTATCATTTTGCTATAACTGCGGAAGCACAAGTGATTTTAAAACAGCATATAATGCATACTGGAATCAAGAAAGAGACGACAAGTTTGAAGAAAAGGATCCAAATGCAGATTTAACACATCAATTATATACACAATATTTTTCACAATACATACATGCAGGAGATCAGGTTTTGCAAGGATTGATAAGACGCAGAAGATCTGAATGGACATTATTTCAGACAGGATATTATGATGTGTTGAATAAATGGCACCCAGATAGCGGTGATTTAACTGGTGATAGTCAAATTGAAGATGGATATTTTGCATATCCATGTCCAGGACATACATGGAGTACATATTCTGGCCATGAGGGAATAGATATAAGTTGGCCTGGTTGTGAAGGTGAGCCAGTATATGCTGCACAAGCCGGAACAGTATCACTTGTACAAACAGGACATGTAAATAATCAAGGAAGTAGCGGTATGGCATCTTATGGTAATTGCGTATTTATTCAGCATGAAAATGGTTGGGAGTCAAGATATGCGCATATGACATCAGTAGTCGTATCACAAGGTGAGCATGTAGAGCAGGGGCAACTATTAGGATATATTGGAAATACCGGAAATTCTTATGGTGCCCACCTACATATTTCATTATATGACCCATCAGGAAATGAAGGCAGTGGATCACGAAACTGGGCAGAAATTGCTTGGCCACAATATAGAGGATAAACTAAAAGTCAGTGAAACACTGGTGATAGTTTTAAAACTGTCACCTTGTTTCATTATATAAAATTATTATGTGAGGAGTAAGTATGAAAATTAAGAAAATAATAATAATATTAATTGTAATTCTATTAATTTTAGGGACAGTACTTGCAATATTATTAATAAGTAAAAAAAATACTGAGTATGGCTCTGTTAATGTCCAAGCAGATTTATCAGATATAATTAACCAACAAATAACTGAAGTTACTGATATAAATAATTATTATATAGTTAAAAATTATATTAATAGATATTATTTGTACTTAACTAAAACTTCAAATGAAAATGTGATTACAGCTGAGCCGATTACAACAGAAGAGCAAGAAAGTATTAACAAACAGGCAGTATATAGTATGTTAGATACAACATATATTAATAGTACAAGTTTAACTGTAGATAATATTTTCAATAATATAGAGCAAATTGATGAATCAACAGTTATAATAGATAAAATGTATTTTGCCCCAATGACTACCAATATGTCAATATATCTAGTATCTGGTAAAACAATCGCAGAAGCTACGTCAGAAGAAAAAGAATTCAAAATAATAGTAAAAATGGATATGGCAAATAAAACGCTAAGTTTAATTTTAGGAGAAATGGCAGAAGAAATTTTCGATACTAACAGGCTAGGAGATACCTTAAATATTGACACAGAAACAACAATAGAGCCAAATGATTATAACCAATATGAATATAACAACATATCCACTGATGAATATATTACAGACATGTTTAATGAATATAAGACATACCTAATTAGCTATAGAGAAGAAGCATATTCGAGATTGGACAATGAGTATAGCAGTAAGAAGTTTGCAAATTTTGAAGAATTTAATGAATTTGTAGCACATAAAATAAAGAGCATTGTAATTGCAAAGGCAGATAAAGTTAGAACAACACAGTATGGAAATTATACACAGTACATAATTAATGACCAATATGGAAATTCATACATTTTTAGAGAAAATGCTGTAATGGACTTTGATGTTATTTTAGATGTATATACAGTAGAAATACCTGAGTTAACAGAGCAATATAATAACTCTACAGATGCAGAAAAAGTGTTGATGAATATTCAAAAAGTATTTTATGCTATAAATGATGGGGACTATAATTATGTATATAATAAATTAGACAATACATTTAAGCAAAATAATTTCCCTACACTAGAAAGCTTTGAGACATATATGAAAAGCAATTTCTATGAAAATAACAGTATAGGATATTCAAATTATAGAACTAGTGGTAATTTACATATTTATGATATTAGCATAACAGATGCAGACAACGAGGAAAGTACTACGGTTACTAAAAATTTCATAATGCAACTATTAGATGGAACAGATTTTGTAATGTCATTTAATGTATAACAAAATAGAGGTAAATAATGAAGAATAATAAAAGAGAAGAAGTAATAAATAATATGCTTAAACTCAGAGAAAGTTTAAGTGAAGGTCTTAAGGAGAACAATCAAGAAATTGAAAACATTGGATATTATAAAGACTTTAGATTTAAAGGCACACAATTTGGTGTTAATGATGCTTTTGTTGTAAAAATAAAAGATGATTCTGTACCACAAAAAGAAATGGAGCCACGAGAAGCTGAAGAAAAGTATATTTATGAAATATACGATAAAGACAACAACTTGGTTGCAACAGTAGATATCGAAGGAAATGTTAGCTTTGCGCCTGAATATTTTGAAGGTATGGATGATGCATATTTAGAGGCTCTTGATTTGGAAAATGCGGAGTTTGAGTTGCCAGAAGAGTTAGAAAAAGATGATTTGGTTTTGACAAAAGGTGAACTAGATGAAATCCAAAACAGTAGAAGAATAGAAGATGTTTCTAAAAAAATCGGAAAAGAAGAAATCAGCTCATATTCTGAGATGAAAACAGATCAAAAACCCCTATTTGACAAAATTACAAATAAGCAAGAAATAGACCCAAATACAAGAGTAACGCAAACCGAGACATTGGCTGACATGATTCCAGAGCTAAAAGAAAAAGGAATAGTAAAAGTTGGTGTGGTATATTCAGACCATAGCAAAGGCCAAAGCGGTAGATTCTCATTTGTAGGAATTGATAAAGATGGAAATATACAGAAAATAGACAGTTTGCAGAATATAGAAGGTGCTACAACAGGACAAACAGTAACTTCTATAAATAGTACAGATGGAAGTGTTGTAGAGCAAGAGCAAGTTGCAGGCATGGTTAGAATTAATGAAAGAAGTAAAGCAAATGGAGAAGAGGAATATTTATCTGTAAAAGTAGGAAACTATGGAATACTAGAAGTAGACTATGTAAGAGCAGATTTAAGTAAAGACAAAGACGAAAGATATTTGTCAGCTCCAATTGAAACTCAAAATATGAAACCTACTACAAGAGAAGTACGCGAGTTTATGGATAAATCAAAGAATACTGATATTTCAGAAGAAATAGAAAGAGCAAATCCAGAAATCGATAGAGATGATGATACACAAATGCAAAATATTGACGATACTGCAGGTAATGATGAAGTGACACCGGATGATATAATAGTTCTTGAAGATGGAACTAAAACCACATTAAGGCTAGAAGCGGCAAAAGATAAAGTATCGCCAGAAGAATTTACAAGAAGGTATAATGAGAATGCAGGGAAAACGCCTGATGAAAAGATTGATAATCTACATGATGAAATAGAGGAAGAATTTGGAGCGCCAAGTAGAAATAGATAATATAAAAAACACATAAAAAATCACCTTTAAAAATATAATTAAGAAGGTGATTTTTTAATGAGAAATAAACTAAGTAAGAGAAAAATATATCAGGTTAATAAGTTGATTAATTTAAAAGAAGCGCTATATAAATGTTTAATATCTATAATTGTGCTTATAGCTATTTTAATTGCTTCCAGTGAAACACTGGTGACAGATTTTAATCTGTCACCTAGTTTTGCTAATGCTCAAGAAAATCTTGTTTTTGGGGACGGAGGAAAAAAACAAGATTTTATGGTACAAATAAATGAAGAAGATGAAGAAATAGACATTGAAGAGATACAAAAAGAAGTAATAGAAACAAGCTCAAATCCAGAAGAAGCTGATGTGGACTCAAGGATAGCATTAATTTATGATAGAGCATCTGGGAAAATTTTATATGAAAAGAATGGAAACAAGCAAACTCCTATGGCAAGCACTACTAAAATAATGACTGCTATAGTAGTTTTAGAAAATGCTAATTTAAAAGATGTAGTTACAATAGATTCAAAGGCGGCTGGAATTGGAGGCTCTAGATTAGGACTAAAAAAGAATGATAAAATAACAGTAAACGATTTATTATATGGGCTAATGCTCCGCTCTGGAAATGATGCTGCAGTGGCATTAGCAAATTATGTTGGTGGAAGTGTAGAAAGTTTTGCACAGATGATGAATGAAAAAGCGAAAGAAATGGGACTTACAAATTCTCATTTTATAGTACCACATGGATTGGATAACGATGGGCATTATACAACAGCGTATGAGCTTGCAAAAATGGCAGACTATGCATTAAAGATAGATAAATTTAAACAGATAGTAGGCACACAAAACACTACTATATATATTAATGGATATGCAAAAGCAATAAATAATACAAATAAATTATTAGGAAGTGTGTCAGGGGTATATGGAGTAAAAACAGGATTTACAAATGGTGCGGGAAGATGTCTGGTAACAGCATGTAAGAGAGATGATTTAGACATCGTAACAGTAATTATTGGAGCTGATACAACAAAGCAGAGAACAGCAGATACTATTAAACTAATAAACTATGCTTATAACAACTTTGAAGTGATAAATATTAAAGAAATTGTAGAAGAAAAATTTGAGCAATGGAAAGCAATAAACCAAAGTAGAATATATGTGAATAAAGGTATAAAAAATAACGTAGAGTTGCTTTTAGAAGATATGCCTTTTGAAAACATGGCAATTAAAAAGAATAATAAGGATAAAATAGATGTAGAAGTTAATTCGATTTTTTATTTAGAAGCATCAGTAGCTAAAAATCAAGTAATTGCAAACATGAAAATAACTATAAATGGAGAGACACTTGAAATATTAGAAGTGTATTCAAAAGAAGAAATTAGAAAAAAAGAAATGCAAGATTATTTTATAGAGTTTTTGGAAGTGATAAATCTTGTTTTTGGGGACGGAGGAAAAAAACAAGATTTATTCTAAAAAATGGAGTGACAGTGACAACTTTAAATCTTTCACTCCTTATTTTTAACTATGAAAAATAAAAGAGAGTAAATAAAATTTTCTAGAGTATTGACTTTTTAATTTTTTTTTGCTATTATATTAATTGTTCTAATTGTTATGCGGGAATAGCTCAGTTGATAGAGCGCTGCCTTGCCAAGGCAGAGGTCGCGGGTTTGAGCCCCGTTTCCCGCTCCACAAATTCATTTAGACGAAGTTGTTTTTGGAGAAAAGAAAAAACAGCTTTCATTTTTTAATTATAGGATTTATTGATTTTTGACAATTAAATTTATTATACAATTAGAATTTTTATCTTTGTAATAAATATGTTAGGTAATGCATATTATATAATATATTTAATTATTTCAAGGCGACATAGCCAAGTGGTAAGGCACGAGTCTGCAAAACTCCGATTCCCCGGTTCGAATCCGGGTGTCGCCTCCAATTTTTTTAATTCGTTATTATTTCAAATCGCAAATCACCATATTCCCTAAGTTTTACCTACAAAAAGTGCTAAAATCATTGAAAATATTACAAAAATGTAATATAATTGTAATATGAGCGTTACATAAAAAACATAAATTAAAATATGAATATCCGTAGGCATTATTTTACTTAAATTTAATCATATGGAAAATAAGGAAAATATTGATATTGACTTAGTTACAAAAAATAAGTAAAATATATAATATATGATATTAAAAGGATTAAAAGGATGGGGAAAAATATGAAACTAAAAAAAATAGCTTTAATAATCATAATGTCATTATTTGCAGTTATATTCATGAGTGCTTTTAACACATCAAATGCAGCAACAGGTAGTAAATTTCTTACAATAACGATGTTAAGAAGTAGAAATGGATATGGCTATAAGGCAAATGAAAAAAATGTATGGAGAATTGTAGAAGCGGACAGTGCAGGAACGTTTAATTATGATAATACTATTTATTGTATTAAAGGTGGACCAGGATTTGGACCTAACGGATTCGACTCTACAGGTGATGGTAATGATCCAAGCAAAAAACCTTCTATAAGGGAATACACTAGGTATTTCGATATGAAGGATCCAAATTCAATACCAAGCCCATATAAAGAAGTTTTACCAGACACGAATAGCGAGACTTACAAAGCATTATTATGGTTATTAGAAAATATATATGTTAGACCAGCAGAAAATGCAACACTTGAAGAAGAACAACAAGCAGAAGAGTTTAAAAATAAATTATTAAACGATGCTGGAATTTCAGATTCATATTTAACTGATGATGATATAGATGTGGTACAACAATTAGCAATATGGCATTTTACTAATGCTGGAGACGAGTATGATGTAGGAGAATTTTTACCATCTATATATGCTAATGCTACACCTGGCTCTAACTCGAATTATCAACCTTTAGGAGATAATAAAAATGATGGCTGGGAGAGAGATGAGCAAGCAAGACAATTGTACCAATATTTAATAGATACAGCAACACAAAATGCTCCTACTTATGTGGTAAGTACAGCAAGTCAACCATATGAATTAGCTGATTTAACGCAAACAGTAAGAATCGAAGAAAATAGTTATATCATAGGACCTTTTAGAATAAATAAAATAAGTGACACAAATGGAACGTTAGAAGGTAAATTTACAAATGGCACAGGTGAAGAATTAAATCCAACATTCCAAGACGCATCAGGAAGCAGATTTAATAGCCTAGAAGATACAATAGGAAAAGATTTTTATATTGTGCTACCTAATACTACAAATATAGAAGAAATAACCTTTACTATAAGTGGAAGTTATTTTAAAACAAATATTAATTTCTGGTCAGTAGAGGGAGCACCAGAAGCAGACCAACCAGTAGTAATAATAGATAGAGAAAAAACAGATTATAGTGACAGTACAAAATTTACATATGTAGAAGAAAACTTTGACTTAGCATTAAGAAAATTCATATCATCTATTACATCTGGAGCAACAGTGACAACACCAGACAATAGAGTTCCAACTATAAGCGATAAAGAAAAACAAGCATTAGCAGATGGAAGCAAAACAACAGCAGAGAAAATACATTCTAAAACACCATTAGTTGTAAGCACAGGAAATACTGTATTATATACAATAAGAGTGTATAATGAGGGAGATATAAATGGTATTGTAACAGAGATAACAGATTACTTACCAGATGGCCTTGCTTTAAAACAGGATAGTGATATAAATACTAAATATAGTTGGGTAGACAATGGAGACGGAACTGTTACAACGGATTACCTTTCAGGCACAGAAATTCCGGCTTTTGACGGAACAACATTAAGTTACCTTGATGTACAAATAGAGTGCGAGGTAACAGCAACTGTACAAGAGAATGATGTTAACCTAAAGAATATTGCAGAAATAACTGGAGCAACAGATTCAGAAGGCGAAGATATGACAGATAGAGATTCTACACCAGATAATGTTGATGTACCAGGATATGGCGATGAAAGCCAAGAAGATGACGATGACTTCGAAGACTTAGTAATCTTAGGTCAATACTTTGACTTGAGCTTAAGAAAATTCATTACACAAGTGAATAGTACAGAATTAAAAGATGAAACTGGAAGATATTTAAGAGAGCCAGTAGTAGATGTAACACCACTTGCATCTGGAACGTCTACAACAGCAATATATAATCATCCAAAAGACCCTGTTGAAGTAGCAATAGGAGACGAAGTTATTTATACAATAAGAGTATATAATGAAGGTCAAATTGATGGTTATGTATATGAAATAACAGACTATTTACCTGCGAACCTAGAATTTATAAATGATGATTTTAATGCATCTTATGGTTGGAAAGTAGGCGAAGATGGAAGAACTGTAACAACGGATATCACGTCACCAGACACACTTTATTCTGCAAGCAGAGATACAATCTATGAAAACAGAAAAGACGGAGCAGATAAAGTTATACTAGAAGCATTTAATGGAACAAATTTAGATTACATAGATGTAAAAATAAAATGTAGAGTAAAGGATACAGCTGTTGCAGAAGAAAAATTAACAAATATTACAGAAATAACAGAATACAAAGATTCAAACAAAGAAGATGTAACAGATAGAGATTCAACAAAGGATAATATTACTTTACCATCAGATGATACACTTCCAAACTATAAAGATGACGAAATAAATAGAGGAGACGAATACATACCAGGACAAGAAGATGATGATGACTTTGATAAAGTCGTAATAGAAAAATTCGATTTGGCATTAAGGAAATTTATTACAGGTGTAAACGAGCAAGTTATAACAGATAGAGAGCCAGTATTTAGCATAGTAGATGGAGAATATGTATATAATCATACAAAAGAGCCAGTAGAAGTTGCTACAGGAGACACAGTAATATATACAATTAGAGTATATAATGAGGGAGATATTGCAGGCTATGCAGAAGAGGTAAAAGATGATTTACCAGAAGGCTTAGAGTTCTTACCAGACAATACAACAAATATCAACTATAGGTGGGTAATGTATGATGCAGAAGGAAATGTTACAGAAAATGTAGCAGATGCAGAAACAATAAGAACAGATTATTTATCAAAAGCACAAGAAGATGAGACAGGAAGAGACAATTTGATAGAGGCATTTGACCCAGACACAATGGCAGAGCCAGATTATAAAGAAGTAAGAATAGCGTTTAAAGTAACAGAGCCAAATACATCGGACAGAATTTTAATAAATACGGCTGAAATTTCTGAAGATGCAAACGAAGATGGAGAGCCAGTAGATGATATAGACTCAACTCCAGATAATGATGAAGATGGAGAAGATGATATCGATATAGAAAAAGTTAAAGTAAATTACTTTGACTTGGCATTAAGAAAATTCATTACAGGTGTAAATGATGAAGCTATAACAAATAGAGTTCCAGTATTTAGCATAGAAGATGGCAAGTATGTGTACACACATACAAAAGAGCCAGTAGAAGTTGCTACAGGGGACACAGTAATATATACATTAAGAATATACAATGAGGGACCAATCGCAGGCTATGCAGAAGAAGTAAAGGATGATTTGCCAGAAGGCTTAGAGTTCTTACCAGACAACGAGATAAATACAGAATACAGATGGGTAATGTATGATGCAGAAGGAAATGTTACAGAAAATGTAGCAGATGCAGAAACAATAAGAACAGATTATTTATCAAAAGCTCAAGCAGATGAAACAGGAAGAGACAACTTAATTCAAGGCTTCGATACAGAGACAATGACACAACCTGACTACAAAGATTTGCAAATTGCATTTAAAGTAACAGAGCCAAATACATCAGATAGAATTTTAATAAATACAGCAGAAGTATCTGATGACTCAAATGAAAATGGAGATCCAGTAGATGATATAGATTCAACTCCAGATAATGATGAAGATGGAGAAGATGATATTGATATAGAAAAAGTTAAAGTAACATACTTTGACTTAGCATTAAAGAAAATTATTTCTAAAGTTACAATGACACTAGACGGAGAAACCACTGTTGAAGAAACAGGACATTCATTTGAAGATGACCCAGAAGAAGTTGTAAAAATAGAATTAGGAAATCATAAAATAGAGGACTCAGTAATAAAATTCACATATCAAATTCGTATAACAAACGAAGGCAATAAAGCAGGATATGCATATGAAGTAAAAGACTATATACCAGAGGGATTAGAGTTTGTTGCAGAAGACAATAACGAGCATTGGACATTATCAGAAGATGGAAAAACAGTAACAACTGACGAATTAGCAGATACATTATTACAACCTGGAGAAAGTGCTGTAGTAGAAATCACATTAAGATGGATAAACGGACAAACAAATCTAGGTGTAAAAACAAACTGGGCAGAGATTTCAGAAGACAGTGATGATGATATAGATTCAACTCCTGATAATAATACACCAGGAGAGGATGACATTGATGATGCATCAGTAGTTCTATCAATCGTAACAGGTATTGGAGAGCACTATTTAGGAGTAATTACAGCAGTACTTGTAATATTAGCTGGAGGAATAATATTAATTAAGAAATTTGTGCTATAATAAAATAAACTAAAACACGGGGACGGATTAAAATCCGTCCCCAAACTTTCACTTGAAATTTTTGTGTCTTTAGGAGCATCTCTTTTGTCCAATTTTAAAAATAAATGTTTACAATGAAAAAACCGTATGGTATAATTTCAATTGTAATGGAGGAAATTTAATGAATCAAATATTAGCAATTGATAATAAGAAAAAGAATAAAAAAGTTAAGAGAAGCTCTACAAATATAGAGATAAAGAATATAGTAATGTTTTTTGCAATAGCTATTATTGTATTTGGACTATTTTTAATAGGTCATAGCTCATATGCAATATACGTAGATGCAAGAGGAAATAGTACAGAAAATTTACCAACCATAAATATATCTAGAGTAAATGACACATTAATAGTTGAAGTGCAAAGTGTAAATGTAATAGAAAGATTTAAATATAATTGGCAAAACTCAGAGCAGAGGTCGATTCCAGAATCATCAAATAATTTTCAAGAAGAAATTACGCTGCCAAGTAGTAACAATGTTCTAACAATTATATTAGAAGACGAAACTGGTAGAGCGGTAACTTATACCAAAGAAATAATACTAGATGGAATTGATATAGTAAAACCAACAATAAGTATAGACAAGCAGTCAGCTGGAGTAAGAGTAGAAGCTGTAGATGAAACTGCAATTGATTATATAATATATAGAATAGATGACGGAGAAGAAATTAGAGTAGATAAAAACAATGAAAATGATACAAGCATTCAATATGCTATAACAGATATAGGTAGAGGAGAGCATACAATATATGTAACAGCGGTTGACCAGGCTGGAAATACAAGTACAGCAGAGCAAGCAATAATTGTATCATCAGCAACACCAGAAATTACAGAATTAAATATTGATAGAGAAAATGGATTATTAATAATAGGAGTATCTGATGTTGATGGAATTCAATCAATTGAGGTAAACTTAAATGGCTCTGTTCACTTTATGGATGATATAAATTTGACAGAAGCAAGATTCTCTTTAAGTTTAGTTGATGGAACAAATACAATAAGTATAAAAATTACAAATGTTAATGGATTAACAGCAGAAGGAGCAACGGAATTTGAATATTAACGATAAAATAATATTTTACTTTATTCTATATTCATTTTTAGGCTGGTGCTTAGAGTCAATATATAAATCAATTTTGCAAAAGAAAACTGTGAATAGCGGTTTTCTTTATGGACCCTTTTGCCCAATGTATGGAATTGGAGCAATAATGATGATTGCATTAAGCAGCATATCTAAAAATGTAGTAGTAATATTTATATTAGGTTTTCTCGTATTTTCAATATGGGAATACATTGTAGCAGTGATATTAGAAAAACTATTTAAAACAAAATATTGGGATTACTCAAATATAAAATTTAACATAAAAGGAAGGGTTTGTTTAAAAAACTCTATATATTGGGGGATATTAGGAGTATTATTAATATTTGTAATCCAGCCATTGATAGAAAGGCTTACAAATTTAATACCGGCAGATATATTGCGATATATAGATATAATTTTGTGTATAGCGATTGCTATAGATGCAATAATTACTATATTCAAAATAATGGTTATAGACAAGAAGATTACAGAAGTATTTAGATTAGGAGAAACAATTAAAGAAAAGTTGGCTGAATTAAGAAAAACAGAGAACATAGAGAAATCATATAAAGAAAATCTACAAAAAATTATAGATGAATTAAAAATGAAACAAACTAACTTAAAATTTAAATTATATAAAAGAATTCTGAGATTAAAAAAATCATTTCCAGAAATGCATTCTGAGAATATAGCTAAATTTATGACACAAAAGATTTCTTTAGATGATTTAAAGAAAAAAATAAAAGAGTACAAGGAGAAATAATGTTATGGCACAAGAAGTATATATTATTGATAATGATGATGAATTGAAACATATTATTTTTAATTTATTTAAAGAAGAAAACGATTATAAAGTTAAGTTAAAAAAAGTAAATACAGAAAACATTGATGTGGCATTAAAAAACATACCTTCACTTATCATTATAAATGAAGACACTATTGATGAAGATATTATTGAAGTATGTAAGAGAATAAGACTTAATGAAGATAATAGCATTACACCAATAATAGTAATATCATCTAACATAGAGAAAGAGCACAGAATAGAGGTCTTAAAAGAATGTGTAGAGCATTATATAAAAGTACCAATAGATAAAGAGTATTTATTTTACACAATAAAAAATATAATAAGATTATTGGATACTAACAGAAGAGTTAGCCCTCTTACAGGGCTTCCAGGGAATGTACAAATTCAAGCAGAAATGAAAAAAAGGTTATTAAACAAAGAAAATTTTGTAATGCTTTATTTAGATTTAGATAATTTTAAAGCATATAATGATGTATATGGCTTCTTAAACGGAGATGAAATTATTAAATTTACAGCAAGAACTATATCAAATAATATAGACAAGTTGTCAGAAAGTGGTAATACTTTTATTGGACATATTGGAGGAGATGATTTTGTAGCAATTGTTTCAGAAGAAGATGATTATGAATCAATATGTCAAAATATAATTGCAGAATTTGATAAGGGAGTTGTTAAGTATTTTAATGAAACAGATGTAAAGAAAGGATATTTAGAAGTACCAAATAGAAAAGGAGTAATAGAGCAATTTCCACTTACTTCAATTTCAATTGGAGTGGTAGTTGCACATAAATCAAGATTTCATAATGTACTTGAAATAGGAGAAGTAGGAGCGCAAGTAAAACATTTGGCAAAAACAACAATGGGAAGCGCATACTCAGTTGATAGAAGACAAAATTGAGAAATAAGGGGACTGTTCTTTTGTTCCAGAAATGAAACAGGGGGACAGTCCTTGAAATAAAAGGGGAGAAAAAAATGAAGAAAAGAGTTGTAAAAGCGTTACTATTATTAGTATTGGTAGTAATAATTATTATTGCTATTGTGAATACATACAAATGGATTGTTTGTGGAAATCAGTATATACAAATAAGTACTGCTGGTAAAGCATATGCAAATAGCAATTTGTATGTTTCTGTTAATGCACAAGAAAATCGAGTAGACTTAGAAACAAAAACAAAATTAAAGCTTTTGGATTCAGATGGAAAAAGGGTAAAAAATGCTGAAGTTTCATATGATGGAAGTAATGCTGTAATAAGTATTCCAGACGTCGAAGCAGGAAATTATTTTATAGAAGCAAAAGTTTCTAGCGAAGCGGGCGTAGATACAGTTGAAAAGGAAATATATATTGCTGATGCTAACCAAGAGAATATTACAATAACATTTGATAAAGGAATATATAAATCTGGAGATGAAGTGAATTTTAGAGCATTAATTACCAACAAAAACGATGACACACCTGTACAAAGAGAAGCCAATATTTGCATTTATGATGGAAATGATAATAAAGTATATGATGAAACAGTAAATGCTTCCGAATATGGAATTACGAGCGGAACTTTTACATTGGCAGATGAGGTAAATAGTGGAATTTACAAGTTGGTTGTAAAAACTAACATGGCAGAAACAACAAAACAGTTTAAGGTAAATCCATATGTAACTCCAAAATATGAGGTACAAATAGATTTTGACAAAGACAGCTATTTAGTTGGTGATACAGCCAAAATCAACCTTAATGCTGAATATTTTTTTGGTGAGCCTGTTTCAAATGCAAATTATACAGTGTATGTAAATAATACGAAGATTCAAGATATTGTAGCAGATGCAGATGGTAGAGCTAGTGTGGATTATAAGGTAGAAACAGCAGGAAAATATTCTGTAAAAGTAGAGGCAACAGATTCATCTAACTTTTTTGTTGAAGAAACAGGTAATTTCGCAGCAGGTACAGATATTTTTGAAGTAGAGCTACAGCCAGAGTACAACAACCTTATCTCAGGTAGACAAAATAATGTGTATGTATTTACTTCTGATGCTGAAGGAAACCCGGTAAAAACATATGTAACTATTTTCTCAAATGATTTTACAAAACAAATTGCAACTGATGAAAATGGTATAGGAATGTTTACAATAGATATTGAAGCCACACAAAATAGTGGTAGGACTAATTATCAAGATTCTAAAATATTTACAATAGTTGCACAAAACATGGAAGGTGAGACTGTTCAAAAAAGTGCACGTTTATCAATTGAAACAAGTGATTTGCTAATTTCTACAAACAAAGTTAAATATAACCAAGGAGAAGATATTAATATAAATCTTTCTTCTGTAGTTGAGAATACAAAAAATATCTATTTTTTTAAGAATGACAAATTAATTAAAATGCTTACTACAGATTCTTCTGATTCTACAGTTAATTTTGGAGATATATATGGCTTAATTGATATATATGTATCTGCAGATTCATCAGCAACAAGATATGATGAAGATAATTTATATAAAAGAACAATATTTATTAAACCAGAAAAGAAATTAAATATATCTATTAATACTGACAAGCAAGAATATGCACCAGGTGATAATATATCAATCTCTTTTGCAACTACAGACGAAAATAATAACAGTGTAGATAGTGCATTACTTGTAAGCATGCTAGATAATTCTGTATTGAATTTGGCAGATAATGATCTTTCTATTGATAATATAAAACTGGCTTTATCTGATATAGTATTTTCAGATGAGTTTGATGCAGCCACATTATACTCATGCATTATAGATGATGCATCAGAGCAAACATTAACGGGACTATTACTAAAGCAAAGTGACAGAGATGCAAACATATCAGAAACAGGCATATATAATGTTGAAGAAGAAGGAAACGCTGCTAAAATTGCGATAATTCTTTGGATTAGTATAGCAATTATCATCATTATAGTTTTATGCGTTAAATTACCTAAATTTAGAGAGGCAATGCTACACTTTTTAAATTGTACAATATATGTAATAGTAGTTACAATATTGGTGATGTCAGTGTTAGATGAGATAGCATGGAGTCTGCTGTATGATTTTGCAGCAGGAATTATGATTGCTGTACTCATAGTTACTGCAATAACATATGTGATTTGGGTTTCGAAATTAGACAAAAAGATTACTAGAACTTCAGTTTCATTATTAATAACGTCAATTATTTTTATGTTAGCAATATTCCTAATCGAAGAGTTTGATATAAATATTGTAATATTATTACTAATACTTGTGTTAATAGTCCTAATTCTAGTAATATTATCAAAAGTAAGTGAAACTAAAAATTTAAAAATAAATAAATACATGAGAAAAATCGGAAAAGAAGTTATATATATTTGCAAATTTATAAGTGCATTAGCAATTTCACTGTTTGTAGGAATTATTATAGAGCGTATAATTGACATTTATTTAACAGGAATACCTATAGCAATAGTAGGAACATATTTCTTAAATTACTTATTTAACAAATTAGGAAAAGAAGAACAAACAGATGACAGCCAACAATTTATGAATAAAAGAACTTACAGCTTTTATATATTGTGCGTATTAGCATGTATTGGAGCAGTTACAATCTGTTATTTTGTAATAAGCGAGTTAAGCAATAGCACTATGAGTAGTGTAGATATGTCGGGACCTTCAAGTTATGAAGGAGATATAGCTGACGGATTCTTTGGTACGACGGATACACAATCAATTACAGGCTCTGGAGGCATATCTTCTATACTTGAAGGGGCACAAGATTTCTTATCAGGTAGAGATGAAAATACTATAACAGAAAGTACAGAAGAAGAAACAAGCACACCAACTGTAGAAACTGTTGTTGATGACAATATAAGAAATGTATTCTTAGAGAGTATGTGCTTTGTACCAGAATTGGTAACAAGTAATGGAAATGCTCAATTAGACTTAGAGCTTAGCGACAATATAACAACATGGACAATTCAAACTGTAGGTAATACAAAAGATGGAAGAGTTGGCTATGGAATGATAGATAATGTGCGAGTATTTAAAGAATTCTTTGTTGACTTCGAGCTTCCAACCAATTTAGTAGATGGCGACAAAGTAAGCATTCCAGTAACAGTATATAATTATACAGACGAAGAAATTACTACAACTCTAAAGATAAACGAAGAAGATTGGTTTGAGTTAGAAGAAAATGATATTAATGTGACAGTCCAAGCATCAGGAGCAGAAATGGTGTATGTTCCAATTACCATAGCAGAAGTTGGAAATCACAAATTTAGAGTAGAAGTATCAAGTAATTCATTAACAGACATTGTAGAAAAAGAATTGACCATATCTCCAAATGGATATAAAGTAGAAAAAGTAGTATCTACAGGAAGACTAGGAAATGATGTTTCAGAAGACATTTTGTTACTAGAAGATATGGTAGAGAACACAGGTACTGTGCATATCAAAATATATGCAAGCACAGTAGCACAAACAATAGAAGGAATGGACCAAATATTTAGAATGCCAACAGGTTGCTTTGAGCAGGTTTCATCAAGTCTATATCCAAATATATTGGCATTAAAATATTTACAAGATAATGGTATAGTAAATGAAGAAATAAAGGCTAAAGCTATTGAATATATATCATCAGGATACCAAAAACTTCTAACTTATGAAGTAAAAGGAGAAAGTGGTGGATATTCGCTATACGGACGCTCTCCAGCTGAAACAGTATTAACATCATATGGATTAATGCAACTTACAGATTTAAAAGACGTATATAATGTAGATGATGCAGTGATTAATAAAATGACTAACTTCTTATATGGTAAACAAAACTCAAATGGATCATTTACAATAACAGGTTACAATGTGGCAGGATTGGGAACAAGAGAAAATTTAGCATTAAATGCATATATAACATGGGCGCTATCTGAAAGCAATCCAAGCCATGAAAAATTAGCTAAATCTATTGAATATTTAAAAGAAGAGATAGATGATGTTGATGACAACTATACGTTGGCATTAATTGCAAATGCATTGGCAAATGTGGGAGACAAAGAAGCAGAAAATGTTGTAAAAAGATTAGTAAATAATGTGACAATAGACGGAAACAATGCTTATATCACATCTAATGTAAGAGATTACTATGGCTCGAGAGGAGATAATCAAACAATTCAGACAACTGCATTAACTTCAATAGCATTATCGAAGACGTCAATAAATGACAATGTCAATAAGATGCTTGTAAATTATTTAATAAGCAAAAAAGATGCTAGAGGAACATGGAATTCAACACAAGCTACAGCTCTTTCGCTTAAAGCAATAAACGAAATGAATGAAAAAAATAGATTAGAAAACCAAACAATTACTGTAAGAGTAAATTCAGAAGAGCAAAAAATTGAAATAAAAGACAATGCACTAGATATTTATGAGCTCACATTTACAGGATTAGGCAAAGAAAACAAATTAAATATTGATATTGAAAAAGGCAGTGCATATTATGAAGTCATAACAGAATATTATGTACCTTATGACAAAGTAGATACATCGGAAGACAAAATAGAGGTAAGTGTTGAGGCTAACGAAAGTGTAAAAGTAAATGAAGTATTGCAGGCAAAAATTAGACTTATAAATAGAAGCGATGAATCAATTTATAATGGAATGGTAACAATAAATATTCCTCAAGGCTTTACAGTACAAGAAGAAAGCCTAATGAGATTAGAAAGCAGAGGCATAATAGAAAAATATGAGATTTCATATACATCAGTTAATTTATATTTAAGTGATTTTGAAAAATCTAGAATATTTAACTTAGATATTGATTTTAGAGCAGCTTATCCAGTTGATATTACTGGCTTAGCAGTTAGAGCATATGACTATTACAATCCAGAAATAGAAGGGAAAGCAAAGCCAATTCACATCGTAGTAAGTGAATAAAATATGACATCTTGTTTTTGGGGACGGAGGAAAAAAACAAGATTTTAATGGGGTAGATTTTAAATCTGCTCCATTTACTTTACTGAATTTTAGTGAAACACTGGGGCAGGTTTGAAACAGTCACCTGTGTCTCATTATTTTTGATTTTGTACAAAACGAACACTATATTATTCTTGATTTTGTGCAAAATAAGCCTTGCACTATTCTTGATTTTGTGATAGACTATAATTAATTATAGAAAAGAGGATTGATTAATGAAAAGAAAAATATATAATAATATTTTAAATTGGAAAAAAGAAAGCCAAGGAAAAACAGCTTTGTTAGTTGAAGGAGCTAGGCGTGTTGGCAAAAGTTATATAGTAGAAGAATTCGCAAAAAAAAATTACAAAAGCTATATACTAATAGACTTTTCAAAAGTGCCAAATGAAGTAAAAGAATTATTTGACAACTATTTAGATAACTTAGACTATTTATTTACTTACATTTCTAATTACTATGGTAAGAAATTATATGAACGCGATACATTATTTATTTTTGACGAAATACAGTTTTGTCCAAAAGCAAGAGGAGCTATAAAACATTTAGTGGCAGATGGTAGGTATGATTATATAGAAACAGGCTCATTAATTTCAATTAAGAAAAATGTTAAAGATATTTTAATTCCATCAGAAGAAGAAATGATAAAAATAAATCCGATGGATTTTGAAGAATTCCTATGGGCAATGGGAAACGATACTTTAATGGATTTCATTAGAGAATGTTACAAAAATAAGAAACCAATGGGTCAAATACTTCATAGAAAAGCAATGGATTATTTTAAGGAATATCTGATTGTTGGTGGTATGCCACAAGCTGTGTTAGAATATAGCACATCGCGTGATTTTGAAAAAACAGATAAGATAAAAAGAAATATTTTGAACTTATATAGAGAAGATATTAGAAAATATACAGATGACTTAAATCTAAAAGTTGAGCAAATATTTGATACAATTCCATCTCAATTACAAAAACATGAAAAAAAATTCAATATTTCTGCTTTGGACGATAATGCTAGATATAGAAATTTTGAGGGGGCATTTTATTGGTTATCTGATGCATGTTTAATTAATATTGCACGTAATACAACAGAGCCCAATATTGGGCTAGGACAAAGAATAGATAATAACAGCCTTAAATGTTATTTATTTGATACAGGATTATTGATATCCATGACATTTGATGAAAGAGATATCATAAATGAGGAAATTTACAAGAAAATTTTATTTGATAAATTATCATTTAACGAAGGTATGGTATTAGAAAACATTGTATCTCAAATGCTAGTAGCAAAAGGCAGGAAGTTATATTTCTTCTCAAAAAATGATAGGGAGAATTCAACTGAAACTATGGAAATAGACTTTTTAATCTCATCTAATAAAGTAACATCTAAACATAATATTATACCAATAGAAGTAAAATCTGGGGAAAGATATACATTTTCTTCACTAGAAAAATTAAATAGTAAGTATAAAGATTATTTGGACGAATCGATTATTATTCATACAAAAGATTTGAAAGAAGAAGATGGAATATTATATCTTCCAGTCTATATGACGGGTTTGTTATAATTTTAAATTATATTATTGAATAAAACCTACAAATAGGCATATACATATACGAAGAGAGGTATGTATATGCTTATTTTAAGTAAAAAAAGAATAGCAATAATTTTGTGCATGGTATGTGTATCTTTGTATGCATTTTCTTTTAAAATTGCAAATAATATGACGGATATAACAACAGAAAAAACAGCAGAGACAGTAGCTACGCCTGTCTCTAATAAGGTGGTTATAGTAGATGCAGGACATGGAACCCCAGATGAAGGGGCAGAAAGCAATAGTGGCACGACAGAAGCGGAATTAAATTTAAAAATAGCATTAAAATTACAGAATCTTTTAGAGCAAAGCGGATGTACAGTTTTACTTACACGCTCAGATGAAAATTCAATTTATGATGCAGGCTCAGACACAATAAGAGAAAAGAAAGTGTCAGATATTCATAATAGAGTAAAATTAGGAAATGAGTCAAGTGCAGATGTGTTCGTATCCATACATTTAAATAAAATTCCACAGCAGAAATATGATGGATGGCAAACTTTTTATAACACTAGAAATGAAAATAGCAAGCTTTTAGCAACATATATTCAAAATAATTTAAATGATGCGATACAAAAAGAAAACAACAGAATTCCTGCACAGCTTACAACAGTATATCTAATGAAATATGTAGAAATACCTATAACAATTGTAGAATGTGGATTTTTATCAAATCCAACAGAAGAGCAATTACTTCAAACAGATGAATATCAAGATAAGTTAGCGTGGGGAATTTACAACGGAATTGCAGATTATTTTTATGAGCAATAAAAACTTGAATAAAAAATACATTTCTTGGGAAAAATATGTAAAAACATATTTACAAGGAGTGTATTTTTTTGAAAAGCTATAAAATTTTAAATACAAAGGGTGCCGTATTAGATAAATATCAATTAGAGCAATATTTAGAAAAACTAGCATCAGACCATATATTAAAAGAAAAATCAGATAAAAATACGTATCCTATTCCTAGAATGCAAGAAAATTTTGCAGCAATTACAGAGGTATATAACTTATTAAATGAGCATATTAAGCTAAAAATACCTATACATCCAGCAGGTGAGTGGCTTTTAGACAATTATTATATTATTGAAGAAACTGTAAAAAACATAGAAAAAGAATTGACATTAAAGAAGTACAAAAACTTTTTAGGAATAGCCAATGGAACAAATTATGGATTTGCCAGAATTTACGTGCTTGCTACAGAAATTGTCTCTTACACGGATGGTAATATAGAGGGCAAGCTTTTAACTGATTTACTTAGAGCGTATCAAGAGAAAAAGAAGCTTAGCATGGAGGAAATATGGAATATAGGTGTATTTCTTCAAATTGCATTAATAGAAAATATTAGGCAAATCTGTGAGAGTATCTATTCTGTCCAGATTCAAAAATATAAAGTTGAGAATATCATAGAAAGACTAATAGAAAACAAGTCGAAAGAGGAGCTACAGTTTAACAAACTAAACGAATACAAAACTAAAGTAAAAGAATATGGCGAAATGAAATATCCATTCATAGAATATATGTCATATAAATTAAGGCAGTTTGGGAAAAAAGCATATCCGTTTTTAAATATTTTGGAAGAGCAAGTAAACAAAATGGGTATAGAGATTTCAGAAGTTATTAAAAAAGAGCATTTTGATATTGCAGTAAAAAAAGTATCCATGGGAAATTCTATTACAAGTATAAAAAACATACAAAGAATTAACTTTATAGATATTTTTGAAGAGATAAATCAAGTTGACGACATATTAAAGCAAGACCCAGCAAATGTTTATGAGCAGATGGATTATAAAACTAAGATATACTACAGAAATAAGATACAAGAAATTTCTAAAAAAACAAAGATTTCAGAAATTTATATTGCAAGAAAATGCCTAGAGTTAGCTGAAGGAAAGCAAGGCAAAAAAGCCCACATTGGATATTACTTAATAGATAGTGGTAATAAAGAGTTAATGGAAAGTTTGCAAAATAAAAAGATAAACACATGGACCAATAATAAAAAGATAGGAATATATATTGTGGTAAAAGTGCTAACTAGTCTTGCAATATCTATTGGATTAGGTGGATATGTATTTGCACAAACTCAAAGTATTTGGCTTTGGATATTCACAGCAATATTGTTGTATATACCAATAGAAATTATTTTTATCCAAATAGTACAACATATATTAAGCAAAATTATAAAGCCAAAATTAATACCAAAAATGGATTTGCAAAATGGCGTGCCAGCAGAAGATGCCACATTTGTAGTTATACCAACCATTATAAGCAAAGAAGAAAAGCTAAAAGAAATGATGAAAAAGCTAGAAGTGTATTATATTGCCAATAAAAGTGATAATATATATTTTGCACTTTTAGCAGATGTGACAAGTAGCGATAAAAAAGAGGAAGAATGGGACGAAAAAATAGCTTCCCTGGGAATAGAGCTTGCTAAAAAATTAAATCAAAAATATCCAGATGAGAATTTCCCTAAATTCCACTTTTTATATAGGAAAAGAGAGTGGAATGATAAAGAAGAGTGTTATCTAGGCTGGGAGCGTAAAAGAGGATTATTAACACAATTTAATGAGTACATTTTGCAGAATAATAGAAATTTACAACATGATTTCTACGTAAACACCATAGACTTAGAAAAATTGCCCAAAATCAAGTATGTAATAACATTAGATGCAGACACAGAGCTTGTGCTAAATACAGGGTTAGAGCTAATTGGAGCGATGTCACACATTTTAAATAAACCAGAAGTGGAAAATGGAGTTGTAAAAAGCGGACATGGCATTATACAGCCACGTGTAGGGATTACCTTAGAAGCCAGCCGGTAGAAGCAAATTTACAAAAATATATTCTGGCTCTGCCGGTACAGATTCGTACACAAATGCAATATCTGATGTGTACCAAGATAATTTTGAAGAAGGCATTTATACAGGAAAAGGAATATACGATTTACAAGTTTTTGCTAATGTCCTAGAGAAACAAATACCAGAAAATACGGTCCTTAGTCACGATTTGCTAGAAGGCTCGTACTTAAGATGTGGACTATCATCAGATATTATGCTTATGGATGGATACCCAACTTCGTATGCAGCTTTTAAAACAAGACTTAGCAGATGGACAAGAGGGGATTGGCAAATAATAAGATGGCTTAAGGGAAAAATAAAAGATAAAGACGGAAAAGAAAATAAAAATCCTTTAGGGTTACTATCTAAATACAAAATCTTAAACAACCTAGTAAAAAGTGTGTTTGAGCCGGTTGCAGTTATGGCTATATTATTCTTAATAGGATTAGACATTATAGCAAGTATAAAAATTTGGCCATTAATGTCAGTGATTATCGTATCTGCAATAATTCCTTCAATTCTAGAAATAATAAATAGAATAATATACAAAAAAGAAGGAGAAAGTGGTCAAAGAACTTTCTATAAATCTATATCTGGTGTTAAAGCAAGCATTATTAGAGCTCTTTTAGAGATAGGTACATTACCAGACAAAGCCTATACAATGGTAAAAGCAATAGCTAAAACATTATACAGATTGCTAATTAGTAAAAAGCATTTATTAGAATGGACTACTGCAGAAGAAGCGGAGAAAAACTCAAAAACAGATATAGTTTCTTATTATAAAAATATGTGGCCAAATCTAGTATTAGGAGTCATTTTGTTGCTACTTTCGTATGCAAATCCATGGGTTATAATTTTATCACTAGGGTGGATTATTACTCCTAGCGTAATGAAGCTCATTAGTAAAAAAGAAAAATATACGCCTGCAATAGAGTATTTAAGCCAGAAAGACAAGGAGTACATGCTAGAAATAGGAAGAAGAACATGGAGCTATTTTAAGGAGAACTTAACAGAAAAATCCAACTTCTTACCACCAGATAATTATCAAGAAGACAGAAAAGAGCAGCTTATATATAGAACTTCTCCTACAAATATAGGGTTAGCACTTTTAGCAGTAGTTTCTAGTTATGATTTGGGTTACGAAAATCTAGAAGATACAATTTCGCTATTATCTAAAATGATAGAAATTATAGCAAAACTTCAAAAATGGAATGGACACCTATACAACTGGTATGATTTAACAACATTGGAGCCATTATCTCCAAAGTATGTATCAACTGTGGATAGCGGAAACTTTATAGGGTATTTATACACACTAAAGCAATTTTTACAAGACATTTTAAAAGAAATTGGAGAAGGCAAAATAAATCAACTAATTGCTAATAGAAGAAAAGAAGCAGAGTTTATACAAACTAAAAAAAATAAAGAAGGAGCAAATGAAAATGGCGAGAATAACAACTTTACAAATGTGCAAAGTGTGGAAAGTGATAAAGAAAAAGAAGAACAAACTGCAAGTGAAGACAAAAAATATAATATAAATGATGAAGAAATAAAAAAATATGAAACAAACAAAAAAGATAAACAAGATTTAACCGAAACAATCAATTACATGATAAACATAATTGACAACACGATAGATGGCACAGACTTCAGATACCTCTACAGCGAAGAAAATAGAATTTTCTCAATTGGCTTTAATGTAGAAGACAACTCTTTAACTCCTTCATATTATGATTTGCTAGCATCAGAAGCAAGACAGGCAAGCTTAATAGCAATTGCTAAAAAAGACGTGCCAGCAAAGCATTGGTATAACTTAAGCAGAACACTTACTGTGCTTAACAAATACAAAGGCCTTATTTCGTGGTCAGGTACAGCGTTTGAATATTTAATGCCAAATGTAAATATACCAAAATATCCAGGCAGCATTATAAGTGAATCTAGCCTATTTGCAATTATGTCACAACAAGAATATGCCAAAAAGCTAAATATTCCATGGGGAATTTCTGAAGCGGCTTTTAATTTGCGAGATTTGAATAATAATTATCAGTATAAGGCATTTGGAATTCCTTGGCTAGGCCTAAAAAGAGGATTAGCAGACGAGATGGTTGTGTCATCTTATGGAGCAATGCTTGCAATAAATGATTTTCCAGAAGAGACTATAAAAAACTTAAAAGAATTAGAAAAAGAGGGAATGTATGACAAATATGGATTTTACGAATCAATTGATTATACACCAAGTAGACTAAAAAAGAGAGAAACAAGTGCAATTGTAAAAACATATATGGCACATCATCAAGGGTTAATTCTGCTTTCCATCGACAATTTGTTTAACACAAATATTTTACAAAAACGATTTATGGAAAATCCAGAAATGCAATCAGTAGAAATATTACTAGAAGAAAAAATGCCAGACAATGTAATTATCACCAAAGAGCAAAAAGAAAAAGTAGAGAAAGTTAAAAATATAGATTACGAAACATATGCAGTAAGAGAGTATAACAAGCCATTTGATAAACTAAAACATATAAATATTATATCAAATGAGGACTACTCTGTAATAATAGACCAAAAAGGAGACGGCTATAGCAAATACAAGGACATTGTTATTAATAGATTTAAGAAAACAGATGAGCTACAAGAGGGTATTCATTTCTTCTTTAAAAACATTAAGACAAAAAGAATATGGTCATCTGCTCAAATGAATTATCTTGCAGCAGCAGATAAATATGCAGCATATTTTTCGCCAGATAGCAGTAAATTTGTAAGGCTTGATGGAGGAATAGAAACAACTACAAAAATTAGTGTTATGCCAAATAGTCCAGTAGAGATTAGAAGAGTAGAGTTAAAAAACTTAGGAAATTCAGAGGAAACCATAGAGGTAAACTCGTATATAGAGCCAATTCTCTCTTCACTAGAGCAAGACTATTCGCATAAAGCATTTAACAATTTGTTTTTGACTTTTGAATTTTTGGAAGATACAAACACAATTCTAGTAAAGAGAAAGTCAAGGGATAACAATACAAAGGACATGTACATGGCTGTAAATTTATATACAGAGGACGATACAATTGGAGAATTAGAGTATGAATTAGATAAAGAAAAATTTGTGGGAAGACAAAATGTAGAGCTCCCTGTAGCAGTTCAAAATTCTGCTCCATTAACCAGAAGAGTCCAAAGAACCACCGAGCCAATTATAGCTATGAGGAGGACAATTAAAATACTGCCTAGCGAAAAAGTGGTGTTAAACCTTATCATTTCAGTGTCAAAGCAAAGAGAAGAAGCAATAAATAATGTTAGAGAAAACATGAATAACGAAAAAATTATAAGGAATATGAATTTGGCTAAAGCAAAGGTCGAAGCGGAATCGCTATATGTTGGAGTAAAGGCAGTAGACATAGAAAAATACCAAAACATGGCGAAATATCTAATTTATCAAAATCCGTTAAAGCTATTAATGTATAAAGGTAAAATTCCAGAAGAGGCACCAGTAGCAGAATTATGGAAGTATGGAATATCTGGAGATTTGCCAATTCTCCTTGTAAAAATAAAAGATGTTAGTGATATCTATGTGGTCAAAGACTGTATTAAAGCATATGAATATTTTAGAGTTAAAAATATAAAAATAGATTTAGTAATTTTAAATGAAGAGAAAAAAACGTATGAGAACTATGTTTACGAAGAAATAATGAATGCGATTTTAGATAGTAATTTGGCATATATGCAAAACCAAAAAGGTGGAATATTTGTTTTAAGCAATCTAGAAAAAAATGCCAAGAGAATACTAGAATATAGAGCCAACTTGTTGATTAATGCTCAACTTGGAAATGTGTCTAGACAGATAAAAGACTATGAGGAGGAATATCTAGACAGCATAAAAGAAATGGGAGAAGAAGTAGAAGCAATACCAATTTTAGAGGAAGAAGTGCAAAGAAAAGCATTAGAGGCAGATAAACTTAAATATTACAACGAATATGGGGGTTTCTCGAGCGATGGTACAGAATATCTAATACGTGTAAATAAAGATGAAAGATTGCCAACAGTATGGTCAAATATAATGGCAAATGATAATTTCGGTACAGTAGTAACAGAAGGTTTAGGCGGATATACTTGGTATAAAAATAGCAGATTAAATAGAATAACAGCATGGAATAACAATCAAGTAACAGACGTACCTTCAGAAGTTATTTATTTAGAAGATATGGACAGCAAAAAAGTGTGGTCTGTTTCTGTAAGTCCTATGCCAGATAATAATGATTATTATATCACCTATGGCTTTGGATACAGCAAATATGGACACACAAGCAATGGGGTATTCCAGAATTTAAAAATATTTATACCACAAAATGAAAACTGCAAAGTGCAAATTTTACATTTAGAGAATAAAATGGCAAAAAAGAAAAATCTAAAAATAGTATATTATATTAAGCCAGTGTTGGATGAAGACGAAATTAAATCAAATGGATATATAGAATTAAAATGTAACAGTAGCACAAATGTAATCACACTGCAAAATCAGAGCAAAGAAATTAAAGACAGAATGATTACCTATATCACTTGTAGTGAAAAAATAGCTTCATATACAGGTAGTAAAATGGCATTTATAGGAAGAGGAACAATAAAAAATCCAGAAGGAATTAAAAAATTAGAATTAGATAGAGCAAATACTTTAGGCAAAGATGAAGTACTTGCAGTAGAGTTTAAAATTAGTTTAGAAGCATTTGAAAATAAAGATATAGTAATTACATTAGGAGCAGACGAAAACGCGTTAAACCTTCAAGACGTGGCATATAAATACGCAAATGTAAATAATGCAGTTAGTGAATATGAAAACACAAAACGATATTGGAGAGAGCTACTTAGCAACATAAAAGTAGAAACACCAGTGGAATCCATGAATATAATGCTAAATGGCTGGCTCTTGTATCAAACACTTTGCTCTAGAATGCTAGCACGAAGCGGATATTATCAATCCGGTGGTGCATATGGCTTTAGAGACCAACTTCAAGATTGTATAGCATTAAAATATATTTCACCAGAATTCTTAAAAAGGCAGATAATAAGGCATAGTAAACATCAATTTATAGAAGGAGATGTAGAGCATTGGTGGCATGAAGAAACCGGCAGAGGAATTCGTACCAGATTTTCGGATGACTTGCTTTGGCTCCCATACATGGTAGCAGAATATATTAACTTTACTGGAGACCATAGCATTTTAGATGAAGAAACCAGCTATGTAAAAGGTGCCCCACTAGCAGAAGGCGAAGATGAAAGATACGACTTGTTTTTGGGGACGGAGGGAAAAAACAAGATTTACGTACATTGCATAAAGGCAATTGAAAAATCACTAAATTTTGGCGAGAACGGCTTACCTAAAATAGGCTCTGGAGACTGGAATGACGGATTCAGCACAGTTGGAAATAAAGGAAAGGGAGAAAGTGTATGGCTAGGATTTTTCCAATACAAGGTGTTATCAGAATTTAGCAAAATTTGTGAGTATTATGGGGAGAAATTAGGAAGAGAAAAACAAGCAGTAAATAATGATAATCTTAATAGTTCTAGTGAAATAAACCATGAGACAGAAACAAAAAGAGCTGAGAGATACAGAAAAATAATGGAAAATCTAAGGAAAGCACTAAATACAAATGCTTGGGATGGCAGATGGTATAAAAGAGCCTTCATGGATGATGGAAATGAATTAGGAAGCATACAAAATGAAGAATGCAGAATTGACAGCATTGCACAAAGTTGGGCAACTATTTCTGGTGCAGGAGATAATGATAAAAAATATATTTCTATGGAATCTTTGGAAAAACATCTGATTGACAGAGAAGCAGGCATTATAAAATTGCTTGACCCACCATTTGAAAAAAGCAAGTTAGAGCCAGGATATATTAAGGCATATATACCAGGAACAAGAGAAAATGGAGGGCAGTACACCCACGGGGCAATTTGGGCAATTATTGCAGAAGCAATGCTTGGGTTTGGAGATAAGGCAACAGAATATTTTAGAATGATAAATCCAATTGAGCATTCAAGGACCAAGGAAGAAGCTAAAAAATATAAAGTAGAGCCATATGTAATAGCTGCAGATATTTATGGAGGAGAATTAGCAGGACGCGGAGGCTGGACATGGTACACAGGCTCTAGCAGTTGGATGTACGAAGCGGGAATACATTACATCTTAGGACTAAAAGTTGAAGGTAATGTATTAAAAATAGAGCCATGTATTCCAGTAAATTGGAATGAATATAGCATTAGATATAAATTTGGAAATAGCATATACAATATAAAAGTGGTTAATAAAAGTGGCAAAGTGAAAGAAGTAGATAGAGTTTTAATAGACGGAAAAGATACAAGCAAAGAAGAAATATATATAGGCAATCGAAAGCTAGAAAAGAATGAAATTTTGCTAAATAACAATGGGGGAATCTACTCGGTAGAGGCTCAAATTTGATTTTTAGATTATAAAGTGGTATAATTATTATATAAAAATTTTTTAAAAGAGAGGGTAAATCATTATGAAAAACAACAGCATGTCCAAATTCCTGATCGAGCGGTTAATGGGGATTTCCATTATTGCTTTAGGCGCTTACTTGATTGTGTGCTATCTTTTGAAAGTTTTACCTTTTGGTCTCACATTTAGTCCTGCTAGTGACAACTTGTTTTGTCAAGCAATCTGGATTATCTGGGGCTGGGGTGGACTGGTAATTGCTGGTGCTACACTGGTAGGAGGCTTTTCCCTTCTATTTAAGGAAGCGCGCAAGCAGCCCGAAAGAAAGTACACAAGAAGATGAGCGTATGGAGTCACTTGGTAAGTGGCTCTATTTTTTTGCTTGGAAATTCAAAAAGTACTTGTATAATTTGACGAAATGTGATATAAATATGGCAAAAGTTAATAAGAAAGGTGAATTTTTTGTGGAAGATAATAAAGTAGAAGAAGCAAAAAAAACAATATTAATTGTTGATGATGAAAAATCTATTGTTGATATCATTATATATAATTTGGCAAAAGAAGGTTATAAAACAATAGAAGCATATGATGGGGAAACGGCAATAAATATGGCCTTTGAGCAAAAACCAGATTTGATTTTATTGGACATAATGCTTCCTAAAGTAGATGGACTTACTGTGTGTAAACGTGTGAAAAACTCTTTAAATATACCAATTATTATGATATCTGCAAAAGGTGAAGAAATTGATAAAATACTCGGATTAGAGTTAGGTGCAGATGACTATATAACAAAGCCATTTAGTGTTAGAGAGCTAGTCGCAAGAGTTAAAGCTAATTTAAGAAAGGCTGAAGTTAATAATCAAAAAGATGCAATATCAAACAATAATCAAAATACTAGTGCTCATTCTGGAGATAAAGTAATCTCTGTTGGAGAATTATATATAAATTTAGATAAATTTGAAGTAAGAGTAAGAAATAAGCCAATAGATTTGACATTAAGAGAGTTTGAAGTATTAAGATATTTAGCAAATCAACCAGGACAAGTAGTTACTAGAGAAGATTTACTAGAAAAAGTCTGGGGTTATGAATATTATGGTGATATTAGAACAGTAGATGTTACAATTAGAAGAATAAGAGAAAAAATAGAGCAAGATACATCAAGTCCTAAATTATTAATTACTAAAAGAGGAGTAGGATATTATTTATCATCAAAGGAAAAGGAGAATAATGGTTAGCAATTAATAATTGCTAACCATTAAAAGTAGATATGAAAAAGAATGTAAATTTAAAAATAGTAATAATATTTTTTATACTTGGGATAATTTTAATTGCCGGCTTAGGAGCTTGCTATATTATAATGTTAAATCAACTTGAGGAGATAGGTGCTATTCAAGAAAATGTAGAGCTTATAGAAAGCATAAGAAATCAAGTATCACAAATCAAATTAATAGTTATAATTTCAATAGTAATGTATACAATTATTTCTATATTAATTGGATACTTTGTCGTAAAAGCAGTTGTGTCTCCTATGAAAAGGCTAATAAAAAGTGCAGAAAAAATTGCTTCTGGCGAAAACGTAGAAGTAAATCAAAATGCTCAGAATAATGGAGAGGTTGCAGACTTAGAAAATGCCTTTAGCATAATGACAAATGAATTAAAGCAAAAATTAAATGAAGTAAATAGGCAAAAAAAACAGATAGAGACCATCCTTTTGCACATGACAGATGGTATAATTGCATTTGACATGAATGGAGATATTATACATATAAATCCTGCAGCAAAGCAATTATTAGGAATTAGTGACAGAGACAATTCTTTTGATAAAATATTTAAAAAGCTTAATATAGATATTAACATAGAGAAAATAATATATTTGGAAAACTGGACTTCATCAGAGCAGAGGAAAAATGTTGGTGACAAGTATATAAATATATTATTTGCTCCATTTCAAGATGAAAATGATAGACCAGCAGGAGTAATTGCACTTATACAAGATATAACAGAGCATGTAAAACTAGATAATATGAGAAAAGAATTTGTGGCAGATGTGTCGCATGAATTAAAAACTCCAATCACTTCAATTATGGGATATGCAGATACCCTATTAGAAGGAGATTATGATGATGAGACTAGAACAAAATTCTTAAGTGTAATTTCAACAGAAGCAAGACGTATGGCAAAATTGGTAACTGACTTGCTAACACTTTCAAGATATGATAATAAAAAGATAACATCAGAGATTACAAGTTTTGACTTAGGAGATTTAACAAAGAAATGTCTAGAAAAATTCAAGTTTGAAATAGAAAAAAAGGAGCAGAGTGTGGAATGCTTTGTTACAGCAAGTGTACCACCAGTATATGCAGACAAGTATGGAATAGAAAGAGTTGTTCTTAATATTTTATCGAATGCAATTAAATATACACCTGAGCATGGCACAATAAAGGTATATGTTGGATTTGTATATAATGACGCATATATAAAAGTAATTGATAATGGAATAGGAATTCCAGAAGAAGATTTAGATAGAATTTTCGAAAGATTCTATAGAGTAGATAAAGCACGTAGTAGAGAGCTTGGAGGAACAGGACTAGGCTTATCAATAGCAAAAGAAATACTAGACCAAAATAAAGGAAGTATAGACATTAAGAGCGAAGTGGGCAAGGGAACAGAAGTAGTAATAAGAATTCCAACAAAAAAATAATTCTAATTGAGGACAGGCACCATTTAGTAAAATTTTCTAAATGGTATCTGTCCTCAATTAGCAGTTTTGCCTTGACGAGAAGCAAATAAAGTTATATACTGTACGTATCAAAAGAAAAAGGAGGTTTTGATAATGAATAGCATGATAGAAATTAGATGGCATGGTAGAGGTGGACAAGGTGCAAAAACAGCATCATTGTTACTTGCAGATGCTGCATTTAATACTGGCAAATATATTCAAGGTTTTCCAGAGTATGGCCCAGAAAGAATGGGAGCGCCTATAACTGCATATAACAGAATAAGCGATACACCAATAAGAATACATAGCAATATTTATGAGCCAGATTATGTAGTTGTTGTAGATGATACTTTACTAGAAAGTGTTGATGTTACAGCAGGCCTTAAGCCAGAAGGAGCAATTGTAATAAATACAACAAAAGATGGAGAACATTTAAAAAAATTATTGAAAGGATATACAGGAAAAATATATACAATTGATGCAAGAAAAGTATCTATGGAAACTTTAGGCAAATATTTTCCAAACACACCAATGCTTGCAGCAATAGTAAAAGTTAGCGGAATAATGTCAGAAGATGATTTTGTTAAAGATATGGAAGGCTCTTTTAAACATAAATTTGCTAAAAAGCCAGAAGTAATTGATGGAAATATGAAGGCTTTAAAATTAGCATTAACTGAGGTAAAACAAGTTTAATAGTGCATAAAAAAGAATCGTAAATTTTAAAGTGAATGTATAATAAATAGTTGACTTATTCTAAAAAGGAGGGAAAAAACATGACATATATAGACAAAAACACGCCAGCAAGTGAGATGACTATCGGCGGAAATATATATGATGCTGGAAATGCAAGAGAGTTTAAAACAGGAGATTGGAGAAGCGTAAAACCTGTATATATACCAGAAAAATGTATTCAATGTGGTTTATGTTTCCCAGTTTGCCCAGAAGACGCGATACCAGTAGGAAAAGACCAGAAGAGAGCAGATTTTAATTACGATTATTGTAAAGGATGCGGAGTTTGCGCAAAGGTTTGTCCTTTTGGGGCTATTACTATGCATGTCGAAGGCGAAAAATAAACAATCATTATAAACGTCGTATTACGTTGTCGACCTTCATTAAAAATATCCTCTGGCGTAACAAGAGTACGCCTCCGGTATTTTTAATTCGGTCTCCTAGTCTGGCGTAACAAGAGTACGCCTCCGGTATTTTTAATTCGGTCTCCTAGTACTACTCGTTTCTAATGATTGTTAGGAAAGAAAATTTATAAAGGGAGGAATAAATTAATGGGAATTAGAGAGCGTTTAAGCGGAAATGAAGCAGCAGCAACAGCTATGAAGCAAATTAATCCAGATGTTGTAGCAGCATTTCCAATAACACCATCAACAGAAATTCCACAATATTTTTCAACATTTGTGGATAACGGCATGGTAGACACAGAGTTTGTTGCGGTTGAGAGCGAGCATAGTGCAATGAGTGCATGTATCGGAGCAGAAGCAGCAGGAGCTAGAGCTATGACAGCTACATCAGCAAACGGACTATCTTTTATGTGGGAGATGATATATATTGCTTCAAGTATGAGACTACCTATAGTTATGTCTCTAGTAAACAGAGCAGTATCAGGACCACTAAATATTCATAATGACCATTCAGATGCAATGGGTGTAAGAGATGCAGGTTGGATTATGTTATTTTCTGAAACAAATCAGGAAGCATATGACAACTTACTAATGGCACATAGAATTGCTGAAAATGAGAAGGTATTATTACCATTAATGGTATGCCAAGATGGATTTATAACATCACATTCTATTGAGAATATAGAGCTTTTGGAAGATGAAAAAGTAAAAGAATTTGTTGGAGAATATCATCCAAAACATTATTTGCTAAATAAGAAAGAGCCAATTGCAATGGGACCAATGGATTTACAATCATTCTTATTTGAGCATAAATATCAACAAGCAGAAGCAATGTGCAACGCAAAACAAGTAATCCTAGACGTAGCAAAAGATTTTGAAAAAATGACAGGAAGAAAATATGGATTATTTGAAGAGTACAAATTAGAAGATGCAGAAATTGCAATAGTTTGTATGAATTCAACAGCAGGAACTACAAAAGAAGTTGTAGATTCTTTAAGAGAAAAGGGAGTAAAAGCAGGTCTATTAAAAATCCGTGTATTTAGACCATTCCCAGCAGAAGAAATTGCAAAAGCACTTTCTCATGTAAAGGCAGTTGCAGTTCTAGATAAAGCTGATTCTTTAAATGGAGTTGGTGGTGCATTATTTACAGATGTTACATCTGGAATGCAAGTAAATGGTGTAACTGTACCTACTTCAAGCTATGTGTATGGTATAGGCGGAAGAGATACAACCACAAAAGAAATTGAATCAGTATTTAAAGATTTAATGGAAGACAGTAAAAAAGCTAAAATAGAAAATCCTTACAGATACTTAGGATTAAGAAAGGAGTAGAGTAAAATGGCATATAATTTAAAAGAAGTAGTGGCAGAAAAGCCATCAAGATTTACATCAGGACATAGAATGTGTGCAGGATGTGGTGCTCCACCAGTAGCAAGGATGATTATGAGAGCTTTAAAGCCAGAAGACCATGCAGTTATAGCAAATGCTACAGGATGTATGGAAGTTTCAAGCTTTATATATCCATATACAGCATGGACAGATTCATATATTCATACAGCATTTGAGTGTACAGCAGCGACTTTATCTGGTGCAGAAGCAGCATATAAATCAATGAAAAAACAAGGTAAATTACCAGATGATGAGCATACAAAATTTATAGCATTTGGTGGAGATGGTGGAACTTATGACATTGGTATCCAAAGTTTATCTGGTGCAATGGAAAGAGGTCATGACATGACATATGTATGCTATGATAATGGAGCATACATGAACACAGGTATTCAACGCTCATCTGCAACGCCAAGATTTGCAGATACAACAACAAGCCCAGCAGGAAGTGTTATACCTGGTAAAATGCAATCTAGAAAAGACCTAACAGAAATTATGGAAGCACATCATTTACCATATGTTGCTCAAACAGCAGCTTATATGAATTTTAAAGATTTATATGAAAAAGCAGAAAAAGCAATTTATACAGAGGGACCAACATTTTTAAATGTACTTGCTCCATGCCCAAGAGGATGGGGATATCCAACAGAAGATTTAATGACAATAAACAAACTAGCTGTAGAAACTTGTTATTGGCCATTATACGAAATAGAGAATGGAAAATATAAAATAAATTATAAACCAGCTAAAAAGCTTCCAGTAGAAGAATTTTTGAAACCACAAAGACGTTTTAAACATCTATTCAAACCAGGAAATGAATGGATGATAGAAGAATTCCAAAAAGAAGTAGACAAGAGATGGGAAGCATTGTTAAAATTAGAAGAAATGAGTAATAACGAAGAAAAATAAAGCAAAATAAAAATAGGATTAACATATAATTAAAATTTATGCTAATCCTATTTTACATTTTATTATGTATAAGGTATTATTCGTTAGGCTCTGGAGCACTCATAGGGCAAACATTTGCACATGTTCCACATCCTATACAAACAGATTCATCTATAACATATCTTTCGTCACCTTGAGAGATACATTGCATTGGACAAGCTCCTGCGCAAGCTCCACAGCTAATACATTTATCAGATATTTTATATGTCATTGAATTCACCTCCTTAAAGATTGAGCAATATAAATATATTATTAAAATATATCGTCATTTTCTGTTTCTCTATCTTGTTTTTCTAGCTCTTCAAGTTTTTGAAGCTCTACCATGTTTTCTTTTTCTTCATCATCCATTACTTCAGAAACACTATTATCTATTATTTTTAAATCCTTAGCATTGTATTTTTTATAATAAGTTTCGTCATTATCGTCTTTTAGTTTAACTTTCACAATCTCTTTTAAAGTTTCAATCGAATCTACAACGCCTTCGCCATCTTCAGTCTTCACAATTGCTCCTATTTTAGGTAAATGACTTAATTTATCTTCATATACATTTTGCTCATATTTTAGGCAACACATAAGCCTTCCACAGTTTCCTGATATTTTTGAAGGATTCAAAGACATATTTTGCTCTTTTGCCATTTTTATAGAAACTGCTTCGAAGTTATTTAAGAATGAGCAACAGCAAAGCTCTCTGCCACAGATGCCATTTCCGCCAATTCTTCTAACTTCATCTCTTACACCTATTTGTCTTAACTCAATTCTGGTTTTGAATATAGCTGCAAGCTCTTTTACTAACTCTCTAAAATCAATCCTGCCATCTGCAGTAAAATAAAATAATAACTTGCTATTATCAAAACTATATTCTACATCAGTAAGATGCATGTCTAATTTTAATTTTTTGATTTTCTCTTCGCATATTTTAAAAGCTTCTTCTTCTTTTTTCTTGTTTTCATTATAATGCTTTATATCTTTGTAATTTGCGATACGAATAACTTTTTTTAGTGGAGTATTAAGCTCAGTGTTTGGCAATAGTTTCTTTTTAGCAACGACTTCGCCAAGCTCCTCACCTAGAGCGGTTTCCACAATTACTTTAGTTTTCGTAGCTATATGTAAATTACCAGGGTCAAAGAAATATACTTTTCCCGGCTTTTTAAATCTAACCCCTATTATAACTTTCATGAAATTCCTCCCATATTTTAAGTAAAAGATTATCAATACACATATCATGATTTGCATTAGAGGATAATCTCTTTTTTGTAGTTTCTACTATTCCTATTGAATTAATATATTTCTCTTCATTTGTGTTACGCAATTTATTTAAAAATACTATATTAAAATAATCAAGTAAATCTATTATATTATCTTTTGATTTATATAAGACATCAGCTTCATTCCAAATATCGACAATATCTTTATTAGATAAATCATTAATAATTTGATTTAAATCATTGTATAATCCAGCTTCATCATTTACACTAATTAGCTTTGAAATGCTGCCATCGCAAGTGCCTATCAAATCGTCACTTATTGATATATTATGAGAATTTGCATATTTTAACAAATCATCGTTTGATAATTTATTAAAAGCAATTTTAGTACATCTTGATTTTATTGTATTTAGCAATTTACTTTCATTGGATGCTACTAAAATAATGTGTGCATACTCTGGTGGCTCTTCCAAAGTTTTTAACAAGCAGTTTTGTGCTTCTACAGTCATCAAATCACTGTTATTTATAATATAAACTTTACTTTCAGAAACAATTGGCTTTTCAGAGATTTGCTCTTGTAAATCTCTTACCTGAGCAATTTTTATATTTTTCCCATCTTCAGAATCAATAAAATTAAAATCAGGATGGTTATTACTATTAAACTTAATACATGAAGAACAAGTATTACAAGCTTTATTGTCACTCAAACATAATATCATCTTAGCTAGTTCTCTTGCAAAAAGACTTTTACCAATACCATCAGCTCCGATAAACATATAGCTATGTACTAAGTTGTTTGTATTTATTGAATTATTTAACAATTGTTTTACATTATCATTTCCAATAATATTACTAAAATTCAAAATTTCACTCCTAAATTAACTAACTTCACCAAATAAATTTAAAGGCCAAAATCTAATCCATACTTTTCCTTCGATTTTTTCTAATGGAATACAACCAAATGCTCTACTATCTGTAGAAAAATCTCTGTTATCACCTAAGGCAAAAACACAATTTTCAGGTACTACTAAATCAGAAAAAGCAAAATTACCCATGTTTGTTGTTACTCCATCTTGCAAATATGGCTCATCCAATTCTTCTCCATTAATATAAACTTTGCCATCATAAATTTGTACATGGTCTCCAGGTAAACCAATTACCCTTTTAATATAACTTTCCTTACCAATTTCTAATACATGAAAAACGAAATTGCTAAACCAATTTGTAGGCTCATTAGAATATTTTGCAATTACATCATCACTTTTAAACTCATCAGCTGTAATGTATGTTTTATCAGGAGCCTCAAATGTAATTATATCACCACGTTCAGGCATTTGCTTTGTGGTTCTTGTCCACCTATTTAAAATTAATCGTTGATTTTCCATTAAAGTAGGCCTCATAGATGATTGCTTTACTATTGTTGGTGTTCCAATATAGTATCTAATTAATAGAGCTAGTATAAATGCAATTAATATACATATTATCCATTCTATTATATCTTTTGTTTTGTCACTTAACTTCATTTTAAATTCATTCCTTTCTGCTTGCAAAAGAATTTGTATTTAACAAAATTACTATAATATTATATATTTTTTTTTCAAACTTATCAATGGTTTTACAAAAAAATGAATAAATTTGTAAAGAAAAGAAAAAATAAAATAGTAATTGACAATAAAAAGAAATTGAATTATTATTTATATAGCAAATTATGAGATTTATATAAGGTTATTTAAAACTCTAAAACAAAGGAGGAATTTATTTTGAAAATAAAAGATGAAAAAGGCTCTATGGCAGTATATGTCCTAATTGTGCTTTTAAGTATGCTACTAATGCTAACAACAGTATTTCTAACGTCAAATTCGGCACGTAAGTCACAACTAAAAACAGTTATGGGGATAAAACAAGCATATGAAGCTGATAATGATAAAGCGGCAGAGATATATAATAGCATTACTAAGAAGAGCAAAAATAAAACAATATCTTATGTAACTGATGGTTTAATACTCTATTATGATGCAGTAAATAATACTGGAAATGGACATAGTAATACTGAGACAACATGGAAAGATTTAAGTGGAAATGGGAATGATTTAGTACTATCAAATTTTGACAATACTGCAACAAGTGGTTGGAGCGAAAATGCTCTTAACTTTGACGGAATAGATGATTTTGGAGCCATATCTACATTAGCTCAAACATTACAAGGGGATGTTACAATTTCAACTAGGATTTATTCACAAAATGCAAATAATTATAGAGGAATATATGGAAATTACCAGGAGACAGATTATGGAATAAGTGGAATGCTAGCACAATATCAAGACGGATTGATGAGAATAGGATATAATAGTAATATTGTAGAAATAAACTCTGATTTAATTACAAATAAAGAATTAACATTAACTATACAAATGGGAGCAAGTATAGGAACAAAAGTATATATAAATGGAAATTTGGTAGGAGAAAAACATACAGACTCGGACTCAGCACAACCAGAAGCTGACTTTTGGATTGGAAAATCTTTTAATACAACTGACAGATATTTTTTAGGAAAAATGAATAATTTTATGGTATATAACAGGCTTTTATCTGATGCAGAGATAAAGCAAAATTATGGAGTAGATGAAGCAAAATATTAGTAAATAGATATTATTTATAAAGACGGAACATGTTAAAAAGTTATAAACATGTTTCGTCTTTATAAAATTAAATATTAATTTAAGATTAACTTTTAATTGAGAGACAATATGAAATCTTGTTTTTGGGGACGGAGGAAAAAACAAGATTTTATAAAAAACTATACATAATTTAACGTAAAACATTGACGTTTTGCCTATTTCCGTATATAATATTAATGTTTAAAATTGTGCATTTTTATTGATTACAAAATACAACTTATAAAAGTTGCTTTAAATTTACAAGGAGGAGAATATATGGGAGAGGTTATAGTTATAACATCTGGAAAAGGTGGAGTAGGAAAAACAACTACAACTGCTAACCTAGGTGCAGCTCTAGCTTTAAGAGGGAAAAAAGTTGCTCTAGTTGATACAGATATTGGATTAAGAAACCTAGATGTTGTAATGGGCTTAGAAAACAGGATTGTGTATGACATAGTTGATGTCGTAGAAGAAAAGTGCAAACTAAGACAAGCCCTTATTAAAGACAAAAGGTTTAACGAGCTTTTCTTATTACCAGCAGCCCAAACAAGAGATAAAAGTGCAATAAATGAAGAACAAATGAAAGAACTAATTGGAAAACTAAAAGATGAATTTGATTACATATTAATAGACTGTCCTGCAGGAATTGAGCAAGGCTTTAAAAATGCTATTGCTGGAGCAGATAGAGCAATAGTAGTAACAACTGCTGAAATATCAGCAATTAGAGATGCTGATAGAATTATAGGTTTACTCGAGGCATCTGAAATAAAAAACCCTGAGTTAGTAATAAACAGAATCAGACCAGCAATGATAAAAAAGGGTGAAATGATGGACGTTGAGGACATCGTAGATTTATTATCTATTGATTTGATTGGTGTAGTACCAGATGATGAGTACATAATAACTCAAACTAATAAAGGAGAGCCAGTTGTTACTAAGGAGAAGGCACCTTCAGGAAAGGCATATACAGAAATAGCAAGAAGAATTTTAGGTGAAAATGTAGATGTAACAGTTCCAGGTAGAAAAGAAGGTCTATTTAGTAAAATGAAAGGTTTTTTCGCAAAAGGTAAACATTAATACTATTGGAGGTTAAGTATGTTTGAAAGCATAACACAATTTTTTAGAAGATTTAAAAAAAGCGAAAAAGAAGAATCAAAAAGTACTGCAAAAGAGAGGCTACATCTAGTGTTGGCTCAAGATAGGGCGAACATTTCGGCAGATTTTTTGGAAATGATGAAACAGGAAATATTAGAAGTAATTAAAAAATACATAGATATAGATGAAAAGGCAATTGATGTAAGACTAACGAATAAAGAAGGCGAAGATGGCTCAATGGGAGCACCAGCCTTATATGCAAATATACCAATAATAACTATAAAAAATGAAGCAAGAAAATTAGAAGGAAGTTTAAAAAAAGAAGATTCGCTTGAAATAGAAAGTGACGAAGCAATAAATGTTGAAGAGCATGAAAATAATTTAAATGCTAAAATTAATGAAGTGGACATCGAAGAAAATAATGAAGAAACAGGTGAAGCAGAGTCTGAAGAAAGAAGTGGGGATGAGAATAAAGAAGACAATATAGACAGAGAGCAAGAGCACTTGGCTGAAATTAATGTAGATGAGGTTGATGATGAAGAGAAAAATTCTTAAAAATATAGAATGGGGAATACTAATATGTACTATCATTCTAGTTGCAATAGGACTTGTGGCATTAACATCTGCAACACAGAACTCAGATTATGAAGAATTAAAAAGACAAATAATGTGGGTTATAATCAGTATTCCAGTAATTATTATTATTATTTTTATTGATTATGATTTTATAGCTAAAATATCACCAATACTATATGGAATAATAATAGCTCTTTTAATAGGAGTATTGTTTACAGAGCCAATAAATGGAGCAACTAGTTGGTTTAATATAGGCTCAGTTTCGCTTCAGCCAGCAGAATTTGCTAAAATTATATGTATATTAATGTTGTCACTTGTAATAACAAAAATACAGAAAAACGGAAAAGATGAAATAAGCAGAATTCCAAAACTTGCAATAGTATTAGTAACTTTTTTGGTACCTACATTATTAATTATTAAACAGCCAGATTATGGAACAGCCATGGCTTTCGCTGTGGCATTAGTTTTTATATTGTTTGTGGCAGGAATAAAGAAAAGATATATCATAGGAGCTATTATATTAGTAATTATAGCTGTACCACTTTTGTATTTTTTTGTGCTTCCAGAGCATGCAAAAACTAGAATAGATGTATTCCTTAATCCTGACTTAGATCCTAGAGGAGCTGGATATAATGTTATTCAATCTAAGCTTGCAATAGGTGCTGGACAATTACTAGGTATGGGACTGTTTAAAGGAAATCAAACGCAATTAGGATTTTTATATCCAAAAACTACGGACTTTATCTTTTCTTTAATATCAGAAGAGATGGGATTTATTGTCGCATCAGCTGTTATAATACTATATGTAGTTCTGATAACTAAAGCAATTTATGTAGCAAAAACTGCTAAAGATGATTTGGGCTCATATATAGCGATAGGGATAGCACGGAGTATTTTTCTTCCATATGGTAGAAAATATTGGAATGACTATGGGGCTTTTGCCAATAACGGGAATTCCATTACCATTTGTAAGCTATGGAGGAAGCTCTTTATTAAGTAATTTTATTATGATAGGGATTTTGTTAAATATTTCGGGAAGAAGGCAAAAGGCGATTTTTATAGACTAAAAAGGAGAAATTAATGTATTTAAAAAAACTAAAAGTAGGAAATGTAGAGTTACGAAACAACATACTTTTGGCTCCAATGGCAGGAATAACAGACCTGCCTTTTAGATTGGTATGCGAAAAATATGGTGCAGGGTTATGTTGCACAGAAATGGTTAGTAGCAAGGGGATATATTATAATGATGCAAAAACAAAATTGTTATTAAATGTGGATAGTGAAAAAAGACCTGTTGCTGCTCAATTATTTGGAAGTGATATAAAGGCTCTTAAATTTGCTGCTAAGAATGTAAGTGAAGTTGTGGATATTATAGATATAAATATGGGTTGTCCTGCTCCTAAAATAGTAAAAAACGGTGATGGTAGTAAGTTACTTTTAAATCTAGAGCTTGTAAAACAAATTGCAACAGAAGTTGTAAAAGCATCAAAAGTTCCTGTAACAGTTAAAATAAGAAAAGGTTGGGACACTAATAATATTGTGGCAGTAGAAGTAGCTAAGATATTAGAAGAGGCTGGAGTGGATGCCATTACAATACATGGACGAACTAGAGAGGAGTATTATTCTGGAAAGGCAGATTGGGATATTATTAAAAAAGTGAAAGAAGCGGTAAACATTCCAGTTATAGGAAATGGAGATATACAGTCTAAAGAAGATGCTGAAAGGATGTTTAAAGAGACAAATGTGGATGGTATAATGATTGGAAGAGCTGCAATAGGAAATCCATGGATATTTGAAGAGATAATTAATTACCTAGAAGGTAAAGAGCAGAGGATGATTACAAAAAAAGAAAGACTTGATACAATTATAGAGCATATTAATTTGGCAGTTGAAGAAAAAGGAGAGAAGATTGCTATTAAAGAAATGAGAAAACATTTGGCTTACTATATTAAAAACATGAAGGATGCAAGTAGAGTAAGAGAAAAAATAAATACTGTAGATACAAAACAGGAATTAATAGATTGTCTAAATGAATACTTTAAAAATATATAAAATAGAATGAAAGTAGATTAATGTATGTTAATCTACTTTTTTTATAACTAATGCAGGGAAAGGAAAGTGAATTTCAATGATTAAAAAATTAAAAAATAAAAGAATTCTTATCTGTATAGTAATAGTTATTTTTGTAGTTTTAATTTTTTTAATATTTTTTATAAAAAATCATTATAAAATTTTTGAAACTGGTAATAATATGAGTAATAAAAGTATTGAGGAAATTGAAAAATATATTTTAAATATTAGTTCATATGAAGCAAAAGTATCTGTAATAGTAGAAAGCAATAAAAATACTAATAAATATGTCATATCACAAACATATATTGCACCAGATAAATCAAAGCAAATTGTATTAGAGCCAAGTAATTTAGAAGGCATAGAAATCGTTTATGACGGACAACAGTTAAGTATTAATAATTCCAAGCTGAGCTTAAGTAAAGTTTATGAGGACTACGAATATGTAGTAGACAATGTGTTGTGCCTAGAATCATTTATATCAGATTATCAAGAAGCCAAAAAAGAAAGCAGCTCAAAGCTATATGAGCAAGATGGTGAATATGTTTTTGAGGCAAAAACAAAAAGTGATAATAAATATAATGAAAATAAAAAATTATTTATAGATAAAAGTACAGGAAAACCTACAAAATTATTGATTCAGGATATTAACGAAAAAACAGTAGTTTACATATTATATAATGAGATAAAGATATAACTTATACTATATCTCAAACTAGTTTTAAAATATATTAAAAGATAAGCCTTAAATATAGAAGCTAATAGGAGTGAAGAATATGGTAATAAAAAGAGGAGATATGTTTTATGCTGATTTAAGTCCTGTAGTTGGCTCTGAGCAAGGTGGAGTAAGGCCAGTTTTAATTATTCAAAACGATGTAGGAAATAAACATAGTCCGACAGTCATAGCAGCAGCAATTACATCACAGACTGGAAAAAACAAATTACCAACACATATAGAAATAGGCTCACAAGAAAATGGATTAAAGGCTGATTCAGTAGTTTTGACTGAGCAAATTAGAACAATAGATAAAAGTAGACTAAAGGAAAAAATAGGACATATAGATGATGAAAATGTGATATCTCAAATAAATAATGCTTTAGGAGTAAGCTTTGGATTAGAATGAGCGATTGGAGTGCATCCCCCAATCGCTCACAATCTTGTTTTTTTCCTCCGTCCCCAAAAACAAGAAATCAAACTTCTAATTTTTTAATAATTTTAATTTCATTACGTAGTTTTTCTATTCTTTCTGCTCTGATATTTAAAGCATTTTTATAATCCTCGTACACTTGCTTATAATTATCAAAATTTTCGTCAACTTGAAAAAGCAATCTCATTCCTTCTTTGTAATATGCTTTTTTCTTATCTGTTTTAGCTTCCTCCATCTTGTTTGAATACTTAATTATAAGCTCTAATCTTTTAATGTTTTCTTTTAAATAGTCTAAATAGTCGTATAAGCAACTAATTTCATATAATATATCATCTATAACAACCTTAAATAAAATTTTTAAAACACGCTTATTAATTTTACCTACTTTAGAATTTTGTGATAGGTAATCCAAAGCGACAAATTTAGGGTCTGGTTGAGCGTCTTTTATTAAATCTTTTAAGGTTTCAGAAATGTTTACGTGTGTTTTATATTGCCTTTTAGTAACAATAGCATCATATTCGTCCGCAACACGAACAATTTGAGCTTCCATTGGAATTTTGGTTATTCCATTTGGATAACCAGAGCCATTTAAAGCTTCGTGATGGTCAAGCGGAACTATAGCATAGGGTCTAAGGTTTAAATCTTTCATACACATTTCATAGCCAAGTGTAGTATGAGTTTTCATTACCTCAAATTCCTCATCAGTAAGCTTATCCGGTTTGTTTAAAATTTTTGAAGGAATAAACATTTTTCCAATATCATGTAAATAAGCCGAGATTGTACAATAAATTGTAAATTTTTGATTAAAATGGAAATATTCGCAAATTCTACAGGTTAAGTTTGCAACATTTTCACTGTGCCTTCTAGTAAAAAAATCTAAATTTCCTAAAATATCTAATTGATATCTCATTGTTTTATCAAGATTATATGATTTTAAATTCACAGGACTATAGAAATCAAATTTTTCAGCTCTCATAAATTTTCCTCTCTTATTTTTTTCTTAAGTATTATGTATTTTAATAATACTACAAAACATATAAAAATACAATAGAAAAATTTTTTCAAAAAAATGAATAATAAAAAAAGTTTTGAGCATAATAATAGCATAAGATTGATATTAGTTGAAATAAGAGTAATATAAGATGTTTATTTTAATGTTTTATATTGTTCGAGCAAAGATGTATAATAGTGTAATGACCTTATATTATTATATGTCGGCGATGAGAGTTTATTATTTGTGCTAAAGCTGTAAAGATATTATTTCTATTTACTTAAGTTTATAGTTATAATTTATAAATTTATGGTTGAACCATAGGTAATAAATTCGAAGTTAAGATTAAACTTGTATTTAATAATAGTTGTTATTAGTCCCACGAGGATGAATATGGTTATTGTGTGTGCATTTTTAGTCGAGCAACTGATTGATATATTTGGTGATTGGCTTATTTATGTAGTAATGCATATTAGGTTATAAATTAGGTATATTGGTTTTAGCTGGAGATTAATATCAGTGTTATGATAAATGCCGTTATAGGTGTCATCCCTATAACGGCATTTAAAAAATATAAAAACATTGCAATTTACTAGTTTAAAGGATATAATAAACTTGAAAATTTCTAAGAAAGGAGAAGTCTTCAATTGTAAAAATTAATTGAAGGCAGAGAGAGCAATGTTAATAAAAAATGGAAATGTTATAATTTTTGAAAATGATGACGTAAAAGTAAAAAATCTAGATGTTAGAATTAAAGGAAGTAAAATAGAAGAAATTGCAAATAACTTGCTACCAGAAGAAGGAGAAAAAGTCATAGACGCAACCAATAAAGTAGTAATGCCAGGTTTAATTAATACACATGCACACATAGCAATGAGCATTTTTAGGGGAACATTTGAAGGCTCTGATTTATATACGTGGTTAAGTGAAAAAATTTGGCCAATAGAAGCAAAATTGACAGAAGAGCAGGTCTATGATGCCAGCATGTTATCAATAATTGAGATGATTTCAACAGGAACCACTTGTGTAAATGACCATTATTTTTTCTCAAAAAAGATAAGAGAAGCTTTGGAAGAATCAAAAATGAGAGCTGTTATTACAAGAGTTCTAATGGATAGTGATGGGGAAGAAACATCAAACAGTAGAATACAAGAATTTGTAGATTTGTACGAAACTAGAGATGACAATAACGAGTTAATAACATACACTGTCTCACCACATGGACTATATACATGCTCAGACAAATTATTAGAGACATCACGTGAGCTTGCTATTAAATATAATTTACCAATTCATACTCATTTCTTGGAAAGTATAAGCGAAATAGAAGACATAAAAAGACTACATGGGGATACTGCAGCAAAAGTGCTAAAAAAATATTTTGATGGCATACATACTATATTAGCACATGGCGTAAAATTAAAAGACGAAGACTTAGAAATACTAAAAGATATGGATTGTGGAATAGCACATAACCCTATTTCTAATTTTAGACTTGGATGCAAAATTGCAGATATAACTAAATATACAAATTATGGTATAAATGTTGCACTAGGAACAGATGGACAAGGCTCAGGAAACAACTTAGACATGTTTGAGACAATGAAAATTGCAGGATTGGCACAAGGAGGAATACATGAAAACGAAGAGAGAATTGGCTCGAAAGATATAATAAAAATGGCAACTATCAATGGTGCTAAATTGTTAGGCTTAGAGGACAAAATAGGAAGTATAGAGGTAGGAAAAAAGGCAGATATAATAATTGTAGATATATCGCCTAAATTAGACAATATAAAGATGCTCCCTAATAATGATGTTATATCAAATTTGGTGTATAATACTGAAGGAAACAGTGTTGATACAAGCATAATCAATGGAGAAATACTTATGGAGAGCAGAAAGATAAATTTTGTAGACACAGAAAAAATTATAAGTAAATTTGCAAAATAAAACGTAAGCGTTAAGTGGCATAAATATAGACTTTAACGCTACGTAAACAGAAACATATTAGTATAAAATACGTGTATAATTCGTTTTATATCGCGATTACCTTTGCTATCATATAATTGTAATTTTTGTGAGAAGGGGTAGAATATGAAAAAAGCAAGGGTAATAAAAATCGGAAAAAATATCCAAGCTATTAGAAAAAGTCATGGATATACACAAGAAAAATTAGCTGAAGCAATTGAATGTTCACCTAGGTATATTGGCGACATAGAGCAAGACAGGTCAAAACCATCATATGAGGTACTAGTTAAACTATGTAACCTCTTCAATATTGGACTAGATGAAATATTTAGCGGTTATTTAGATGTAAAAGGCAAAAGAGAAATTAATAGTGCATTATTTGGATTTGATACACTAAAACCAAATAATCAAGAGACTATAATTCATATGATAGAATACTTTAATAAAAGTAATGTATCATAACAAAAACAAAGTGTTGTATAACGAATGTGACAGTTTTTAATCTGTCACCTTCGTTGCAATTTGAGTAATATTAAAATCAAAAAAACATACCTTGAAATAATTTTTTTTCTCTAAGCAATCTTTCTAATCCATTAAGAATCCACTTCTTGTGAAGATTCCAACTAGGAGCAACAAGTAAATCCTTAGGAGCATCACCAGAAACCCTATGTATAATTATATCTGGATTAATATGAGTTATAACGTAAGCGCATTCTTCTAAATATTGCTCTAATGATAAAGGTGTATATTTTCCTTCTTTATATAAGTCTTCAAGCTTTGTATTTTTTACAATATAACAAGAATGAATCTTTAGACCTTGTATCTTATGCTGATTTAAAAAATTTACTGTATTAATAACATCTTGTGTTATATCTTCATCTCTGATTTCCATTCCAATAGTCGGAAGACCAATCATAATATGTGTCACCACATCTATATCATAACTATTTAAAATCTTAACAGCATTAGTAAAATCATTGTTGGAATAACATCTGTTAATAAAATTACCAGTTTGCTCATTTGCTGTCTGGAGCCCTAACTCTACACATACATAATATTTTTCAGAATAACTTTTTAGTAATTTAGCAACGGCATCATTTATGCAATCTGGACGAGTAGCAACTTCTAGTCCGACTATTCTATCATCAATCAATGCGGAGTCATATTTCTTCTTTAGATTTTCAATGCTATCATAGGTATTGGTAAAATTCTGAAAATAGGCAATAAATTTATTCGCTCTTTGTGCCTTATAGCTATTAAAATAATTTTTTACTTGCTCTGATATATTTGGAGATGCATTAATATGCTCACCAGAGCCTTTTTCACTACAAAAAATGCATCCACAAATTCCTTTACTACCATCTCTGTTTGGACAAGTAAAGCTACCGTCTATGCAGATTTTTAGTGTACGCTCTCCAAATTTTTCTTTTAAATATTTATTTAAGTGTTTATATCTTTCTATATTTTCCATGGGAATATTATAGCATATTTGTAGAAAAATGAAAAATATTGTGATAAAATATGAGCAATTTTAATACATAAGTATAATAAAAATATATAAGGAGAGGATAAAAATGAAAAATTTATTTATAGAATATCCGAAATGCTCAACATGCCAGAAAGCAAAAAAGTGGCTTGAGGAAAATAAGATACCATTTGAAGATAGACACATTGTGGAAAATAACCCTACAAAGGAAGAGCTTTCTGCATGGATAAAAAGGAGTAACAAAGAAATAAAAAGATGGTTTAATACAAGTGGTTTAAAGTATAAAGAGCTTAATTTAAAAGAAAAGTTATCAAATATGACAGAAGAAGAAAAAATAAAAATTCTTGCAAGTGATGGGATGTTAGTAAAAAGGCCGATAGTTATTTCAGATAAGGGGATTTTAGTTGGTTTTAAAGAAGAAGAATGGAAAAGTATATTGTTAAGATAGGAGATAATATTGTAAGAAGAAATTTTATTATGGATTTCGTCAAAAAATTTTCATCTATATGTTGACTCATAGATGAAAATATATTATGTTTATACCATAGTAAGAAAATGTAATTATAAAATAGAATGTAAATTAGTAAGACAAAATAATTATAAGAACTATACCCATAAAAATATAAATATAATAGAAAGACCAAATTAGTAAATTTAGAAAGGAGGAAATTATATGGAATACAATGTTTATATTGATGAATCAGGAGATGAAGGAATACATAGAGGTAGTGAATGGTTTATTCTAACAGCTGTTATTGTACCAAAGGAATATGATTTGAATTTATCTAATAAAGTTGTCACAATAAAAGAAATGCTAGGATTAGATAGAAAATCGCAGTTACACTGGAATAAATTAAATGCTGAGCAAAGAATAAAAGTAATATATAGTTTGATAGCTGAGAATTTTAAGATAATACATGTTGCAATTAATACGTTTGAAATAGAAAAACTAAAGGCAAAACAAATATATCCATATTTTATGAGCTATCTAATAGAGAGAGTATCACATTATGTAGCTAGTAGAAAAGCAAGTTGCAACATATACATTAGTACTAGACAAGATAACAATAAAGAAAAAAATAATGTATTAAAAGAAGAATTAATGAATAAAAGAAAATATCATAAAATAAACGTGAAATGCATTAACGATATAAAATTTCAAGAAAATGGAAAGAAAAACTTATTGCAATTAGCAGATGTTTGCTGCAGTTCTTTTGCACAAGCAATAAAATACAATACAGATAAAGAATGGGAATATGTTATAAAATTGGGAACTAATATCTACAGTAGCAATAAGGGGAATATAATTGGGTATGGAATAAAATTTTATCCACCTATTAATTGGGTAGAAAGATATAAAAGATTAATGTACTTAAAATAAAAAATAAAGGGTAATTTTCCCGACTGCGTTATCCCATACATCTAGTGTACTGCTAATAGATAAACTATCAACCCACAGTTTACTCGGCGAACAAATTACCCTACTATATATAGAACAAATTACCCTACTATATATATTATACACTTTTTTGAAAAATATGCAAGCACTTTTTGTAAAAAAAATATACAAAATTTGACAATATTTTACAAACATGATAATATCATTATGTAAAAATAAAAGATAGAAGGTGAAAGAATGAGATTAAGCTTAAATTTTGATTTAGAAAACGAGCATCTTCCTATACAATACCGTGAACGTGTACTTAGTTTTATAAAATTATCTTTATCAGAATATAGTATAGATTATTTTAAGAAATTCTATAACAATAAAGATAATACGATTAAGCCTTACACTTTCTCGGTATTTTTTAAATCTCCAGAATTTAAAGAGGATGAGATTATAATTAATAACAAAAAGCTAGATATAAACTTATCAATTGCTGATTATGAAGCATCGATTATTTTGTATAATGCGTTTAACCAGCAGAAAAACAAAAAGTTTTCTTTAAACAGAAATTCATGGACTTTGAAAAATATTAGTATGCTGATGGAAAAAAAGATTTCATCGAATGAAATTATTATTAAATTTATGTCGCCACTGGTTGTAAGGTCAAGACAAAATCAAAAAGATTTTTATTATTCTTTTGAGTATAAAGAATTTTTGGATATTCTAAAAATCAACATAGAAGAGCAGCTATCAATTACAAACTTTCCAAAAAACATAGTAGATACATTTTGTTTAGAGCCTATTAAGGCCAAAAAAGTAATTGTAAAATTCTATGAAAAGAAAATGGAAACGTCGGTAGGAATATTCAAAATGTCAGGTGATAAGGAATTATTGAAATATTTGTATGAGGCAGGATTGGGAAGCCGTCACTCCGCAGGGTTTGGAATGTTTGAAATAGTATAAAATAAAAGGGGGGTGTTACTTTGCAAACAAAAATATATTTAGGTGATTGGTTCTTTAATAGTGGAATAGTAGGTTTTTTAAGAATATTAGAACATAATAATGATAATTTTACACAAATAAAAGATAATTATATTACTTTTGACACTCAAAGCCTAAAGAATTTCCATAAGTATTATTTTAATTATTTCTTTGATAAATATAATGTTGCTAATAGAACAAAAGATAAAATTAATCAATCATTTGAAAAAATAGCAAATGCTTTAAAAACTGAAAGTGCAGATAAAGCAGAAATTAAAAGAATACAAGAAAGAGTAAAATCAGAAAAAAAGTATATTAAATCAGTTATAAAAACGCAACTAGACAAGATAAAGAAAATTGATGAAAATGTATATCAAACCATTTTGGAACAATATAATGAAATAGATGCAGTAAAAAATAAAGAAGATATAGATAAATTAACAAAGATTAGGCAAGTTATTATATCGGAAATAGAAAAAGACGATATAAACAAGCGACTTACGATGAATTTATTTAAAAGTATTTTAAGCAATAAATATTTTGGACAACCCTCATTTTTAAATGTTGTAAATACTAAATTATCTTATGAAGAACAAGAAAATCTTATGTATAAGGATTATATAAGCAATATAATTGAGACTAATTTCTTAAATAAGATATTAGAAAATAATTATACACTAGAGCAAATAAAGGAAAATATTTCAGAAAAACTTTCAAAAGGATTATTAACAAAAGAAGTAATTCAAGTTTATACGAATATCCAAAAGAAATTTATAGAAAAAGATAAAGATATTGAAGAAATAAAGAAATATATAAGTGAAAAAGTTTTAAATTACTGCTATATGTGTGAAAATGAAAAAACTTTAACAACAAATTACTCAGAAGGAAATTTTATACCTTTGGCAGTTAGTAGTGACAATATGAAAAACTTTTTTTGGAATCAAAATGCTAAATTTCCAATATGTGATACTTGTAAGCTAATGTTATTCTGTATACCTGCTGGAATATCAAGTGTGTCTAAAACAGTGCAGGAAAATGTGAATGGACAAGTGACTTATAGAGAGAAAGAAATATTTGGTTTTGTGAATAATGATGTAAGCGTAGAAGAATTACTACAATACAACAATAATTTAACACAAAGTTCAAAAATGGATAAAACAATTCATAATCCATACAGCGATTTAATTTTAAGTATTGTGGAGCAAAAGAAAGATATTAGTGAATGGCAATTACAGAATATATTTGTAGTGGAATTTGAAAGTGAGTATTTAGCATTTAGTAGAGTGGAATACTTTAATATTAAAAGATATGTAGCTAAATTCTTTAAAAATTATTCAAAAATGTTTACTGCAATTAGTGATTACAGATATAAGTTACAGATTATGGATTATATTCTAAAAAATAAGGATATAAAGTATGTTATAAATCAGCGATTAAGAGAAGAGTTTGAAAAAGATATACCAAATGGATTTAACAATTATTTGGCAACAAAAGTAAGATTAATATTAAATTTATTAAAAAAGGAGGATTGCAATATGAAGGAGACGATTAAGAAAAACAATAACAAGCTATATGTGTTATACAGTCTAGGAGTAGCAATTCATGAAGAATTAAAAGCAAAGAATGAAGAAAATAAACTTGATGGTTATGTATATAAAATGCTTAACAGTATAAAGTCTGGAAATAAAAAAGAGTTTATGGATATTGTAATAAGAATTCATATGTCAATGGGAAAAGATGTATCACCAATCTTCTTAGAGGTAATGCAAAATTCGGATTTGGATTTTGAATCAATAGGACATAGTTTTGTATCTGGACTAATATCAAATAAGTTAGAAAAAAATAATGAGGAGGTAGTGTCAAATGGAAACAACTAAAAATGGATTAACAATTACAATGATTTTTAAAGCACAGAGTTTAAACTATGGAGAAGGAATTGGAAATATATCAGAATTAAAAAAATTATCAAGAGGAGATGGAAGTACTTATACTTTTGCTTCAAGACAAGCTTTAAGATACGATATAGCAAGGCTTGGAAATAAAATGTTTGGTTGGAATTTAGAAGTAGTAGACAAATCAAAAGGAACAGTTCAATTTAGAGAAGATTTATCAATTAAAGATTCACAAGAAATGGACCTTTTTGGATATATGAAAACTTCTAAGAAAACAGATGATAATGATGGTGGTTCAAACATTAGAAGTGCTGCTGTTAGATTAAGCAATGCCATTTCTTTAGAGGAATACAAAAGTGATATGGATTTTTTAAACAATAAGGGATTAGCAGATAGAATAAATGAATTTCCTAACTTAGCAAATGTAGAACAACATTTAAGTTACTATACTTATACAATAACAATAGATTTGGACAAAGTAGGAATTGATGGAAATATTGTATTAGATAATGAAACTAGAAAAGAAAGAGTAATACAATTATTAGAGATTTTGAAAGTATTAAATAGAGAAATAAGAGGTAGAGAAGAGAACTTAAGCCCAATATTTGCTATTGGAGGAGTATATACCTTAAATTCACCATTCTTCTTAGGCAGAATTAAATTAGATGGAAAGGATGGAGAATTTAGCCTAGATACTGAGATACTAAAGGATACAATGACATTAAAATTGGGTGAAAATAGTATTGAAGAAGATACAAAGGTAGGGATTGTAAAAAACTGTTTAAAAAATGAAAAAGAAATAGAAGAGGCATTTGATGGAAAAGTAATGAATATACAAGATTTCTTTGAAGATATAGAAAGCAAAGTATCAGAATACTATAACTAAATAAAATACATATAGAAAGGAAAACAATTCAATGAAAATATTGAAATTGAAGCTGTTTCAAGAGACAGCTTGCTATAAAAAGCCTTTTGCATTTAAAGTTGCAGAAACTTATCCATTACCACCATATTCTACTGTAATTGGAATGTTCCATAAAATATTAGGTGCAGATTCAGGAGAATATTATCCAATGAATATTTCTGTTCAAGGAGAATATGAAAGCATATTTAGTAATTATCAAAATCTAAGAATGTTTAAAGGAAAAGACGAAGTTACTGCAATGCCAAGAAATGTGCATCAACTATTGAATGTTCATTTACTAATTCACGTAAAAGCCGAAGATGATGTGATAGATAAAATATATAACAACATTATAAACGGAGTAGAAACATTTACGTTGGGAAGAAACGAAGATTTGGTAAGAGTGGAACAAATAAAATATGTAAATGAGATAACAAAGGCAGACGGTGATATCAATAAATATAATGCGTATGTTCCTATGTATTATGATGATGGATTTTTAGAGGGTATAAATTATAGACTTAATACTACATATACAATAGTAAATGACCTAAGAAAATGGAATAAGGTTGATGTTAAATATATTGAAAAGCATACAAGTAACAAATTAGACGAAGTAGAAATTGATGAGGACGGAGATAATATGTTTTTCTATGAAAAATAATATGTAAAGAGCAATAGAGAATATTTTTACTGATATTCTCTATTTTCGTAAAATAGGAGGTTAAAATATGTATTATGCAAAATCATATCCAACAGAAAGTATAAAGCAACATACGGACAACTTATTAGAAAATTTAAGAGTATTAAAAGAAACTTATGGAAAGGAAATTGAAGATAATATAAGGAAAATCTTAAAAATAAGTGAAGATAGGTTTTGGATATTGCTAGAAATTATTTGTACCTATCATGATATTGGAAAAATATATACTCCTTTTCAAAATAAAATTAGGGCAAGTATTGGTGAATCAATAATACAAACATCTTTTAGCTATGAAATAGTTAAACATGAGCAGTTATCACCTATGTTTGTGCCAGTAGAGAAATATAATTTAAGCATAGATGAAAAAATGCTTTTGTACCAAGCAATCTATTATCATCATGAGAGAGACAACAAAGAGTTTGAGGAAGAGTATATTAAAGAGGTAATTGCTAAAGATATTTTGCCACAAATGGAACAAGTAAAACAAGAGCTAGGATATGAGCTAGAAACAAATTTGAATACTAAATATATAAAATATGTAAAAAAGAGAATAACGGAAAAAGATGAATTATATCCAGAATATTGTTTGTTAAAAGGATTGTTGCATAGATTAGATTATAGTAGTTCTGCTGAAATGACTATAGAAGATGAGACAAAAGAGAATATAAGAAAATACACAGAAGAATCAATAACAAATGCAGGGCATCATTTAAATGATTTGCAAGGATTTTGTGAAAATAATGTGAAAAAAAGCATGGTGATAATAGGCTCAACTGGAATTGGAAAGACAGAGTCTGCATTAATATGGAGTAATGGAGCAAAAACTTTTTTCACTCTTCCAATAAGAATAAGTATAAATGCTATTTATGACAGAATTGAAGATAATATAGGTTATAAAAGTGTAGGACTGTTACATTCTACAGCATTAGAATATTTAGAGGAAAAAGACGAATTTGATAATGAAGAAGAAAAAATTGCTCAAACTAGGAATCTATTTGACAAAATAACAGTATGTACCATAGATCAGCTATTACCATTTGTGCTTAAATATAAAGGATATGAAAGAATATTAGCAACATTAAGCTATTCAAAACTAGTAATAGATGAAATACAAGCCTATTCTCCTAATATAGTAGCTATCATCATAAGAGGTCTAGAAATGATAAACAGAATGGGTGGAAAATTTATGGTAATGACAGCAACATTGCCAAGAATTTATAAAGAAGAATTAGAGAAAAGAAAAATCTACTTTGAGTTTGGAAAGTATATTAAGCCAATAGAGAGGCATAAAATAAAATTGCAAGAAAAAGAAATTGGAGAAGATTTGGATATCATTATAGAAAAAGGAAAAAACAGTAAAGTTTTAGTTATTGTAAATACTGTAAATAAAGCGATTGAATTGTATTTAAAGTTGAAAGAAAAGAGCAGTGAAGATATTCATTTATTACACTCAAAATTTATATATAAGGACAGGAATGAAAAAGAAAGAAATATAAAGGAGTTCTCTAGGAATAAGCAAGAAAAAGGTATATGGATAACAACTCAAATTGTAGAGGCATCTTTGGACATAGATTTTGATTATTTATATACAGAAATGTCAACTTTAGATAGTTTATTCCAAAGATTAGGAAGATGCTTTAGGAGTAGAGAATATGATAAAGAAGAGCCAAATGTATGGATTTATACGAAAAATGCTAGTGGGATAAAATATGTGTATGATGAAGAAATACATAGAAAGAGTATAGAACTTATTCAAGAATATGATGGACAAATACTTAATGAAGAATCCAAAATTGAGTTGGTAGATAAATTATACTCAAAAGAATTACTAGAAGGAACTAAATTTTTAAAAGAATTTGATGATAGTATGAGAATACTAGATAATCTTATTGATTATAAAGTGGATAAAAAAACTGCTCAAAAATTATTAAGAAATATAGATAATTTTATTGTAATACCAAAAACGGTTTATGAAGAAAATCTGAAATTGTTCGAACAATATGACGAGGCAGGGAAGAATTATAAGCAAAAGAATAAAATAAAACGAGAAATTGACAAACTTACTGTTGCAATAACCGAAGGTGGAAGAAGGAAAATGCAAGATAGAATATCGCGAAATCCATATTGCGAAGATATTTGGATTATTGATGCAAAGTATGATGACGAAGTAGGACTAAAACTAGAAAAAGATGAAGAGTATGATGTAAATGAACAATTTTTATAAAATGAATTTAAAGTAAAGACGTATAGTTAAAAAATTATCTGTCGACCTCTAACGATGCAAAAAGTACAACACTACGACAGAGGATAAAAAACTTAGTATTAGTGTGTTTTTGAAAAATATGTGGCAAAAGATAGAAATATATGGTAAAATTTTAATAGGTCGACAGAAATGAGATGTAGAAGTCTTGATATGAGAGACTTTTTGATGTGCATGTATTAATATAAATATAGTAGAATGTAAATTATATAAACGATTGGGGCTTGACTGAAATTATGAAGTATTAATATAAATATAGTAGAATGTAAATTAAAATTAGATAAAATGATAACTAATTTAGAATATGAGTATTAATATAAATATAGTAGAATGTAAATGGATATAGGTTACTTTCGTATGTTTTGTTGCCTTGTGTATTAATATAAATATAGTAGAATGTAAATGTGCTCTTCGGAGCTAATCTAATTTTAGTAAGTAGGTATTAATATAAATATAGTAGAATGTAAATGCTTGTGGTGGAGGAGGATTAATTCTAGCATATTTAAGTATTAATATAAATATAGTAGAATGTAAATACATGTCCAAAGGAGATATTAGAAGACCAATTATAGTATTAATATAAATATAGTAGAATGTAAATGAAATTGATTTTGAAAAATAGAAAGGAAGATTAAGTATTAATATAAATATAGTAGAATGTAAATACAATCAATGACTTAAAGGATGGTGCACATATTGGAGTATTAATATAAATATAGTAGAATGTAAATATGCAAGTTGTTTATGAGGAAGCCTTTTAGGGCTTTAGTATTAATATAAATATAGTAGAATGTAAATATAGAATATAAAGAAATGATTAAATTAGAAAAAGAGGGTATTAATATAAATATAGTAGAATGTAAATGTACAAGGTGAATCAATAAAGACAATAGGTAAAATTAGTATTAATATAAATATAGTAGAATGTAAATATGTATAATAAAATGTTTGATTCGTTAGAAAATTGGGTATTAATATAAATATAGTAGAATGTAAATAATATAGAGTGTGCTCAAAATAGTGGTGATGTAAATGTATTAATATAAATATAGTAGAATGTAAATTCATTTATTCCTTGTGCTAATTTTTCCCCTAAAGAGTATTAATATAAATATAGTAGAATGTAAATGTTGAAGCGAACACAAAGGTTGCTGATTTGAGTGTAAGTATTAATATAAATATAGTAGAATGTAAATCAAATTGTTTTTAATGTACAAGAATTAGACGAAGCTAAGTATTAATATAAATATAGTAGAATGTAAATGAAATAACTAATTTAACTATTACACCAGTTGATAGCGTATTAATATAAATATAGTAGAATGTAAATATCAATAAACTAACTCAAATAAAACATATAAAAATGTATTAATATAAATATAGTAGAATGTAAATTTGTTTGATTTAGATAATGAAGTGTATTCTATATTCGGTATTAATATAAATATAGTAGAATGTAAATCCTTTCTACCTTATTATTTTAGTTTTTAAACCTAAGTATTAATATAAATATAGTAGAATGTAAATGCTTTAGATACAATGAAAGCTAATGCGTATAATCATAAGTATTAATATAAATATAATAGAAGAAAAACAAGTAATGGAGATGACTAAGCGTATGCAAATAACAGGTATAATGATTTATTATTATTTTGTTTGTAAGAGAAAACTTTGGTATTTTACAAACAACATAAACATGGAACAAAATAGTGAATTAGTAGAAATAGGCAAAATATTAGATGAGACAAGTTATACAAGAGAAGACAAAAGTATATTAATAGATAATACAATAAACATTGACTTTATAAAAGGAGAATGCATACTGCATGAGATAAAGAAAACAAAAGCTATTGAAGAGGCTGGTGTTTGGCAAGTGAAATATTATATGTATTATTTGCATAAAAGAGGGGTAAAAAATGTGACTGCTAAAATTGATTTTCCCCTTATAAAAGAGACAAAAGAGGTATTTTTAGAAAATTCAGACATAAAAATTTTAGAAGAAGTAGTAAAAAATGTAGAAAATATAGTAGAAAGCGATAAGCCTCCTGAAATAATTAATAATAAAGTATGCAAAAAATGTGCTTATTATGATTTATGCTATATATAAAAATTAAAAACAAAGAAAGAGATGGTGTAAGAAATGACGCAATCATATTATTTATATAAAAGCGGAAGGATACAAAGAAAGGATAATACATTAGAAATTGTATATAAAGATGGAAGCAAAAAATCTATACCAGTCGAACGAGTGAATGATATTTATGTGATGACTGAATTTGACTTTAATACAAGCCTACTTAATTTTCTTGGACAACATGGAATAGCAGTGCATTTCTATAATTATTATGGATTTTACTCAGGAACATATTATCCAAAAGAACAGTTAGTTTCAGGAAAATTGTTAATAAAACAGGTAGAAGCATATACAGATAAAGAAAAAAGACTAAAAATAGCTAAAGGTTTTATAGATGCGGCTTCGTATAATATTTATAGAAATCTAACCTATTACAATAATAGAGGTAAAGAACTAAACGAATATATGAAAGAAATAGAATTTCTACGAAAACAGATATGTAAATGTCAAAGTATAGAAGAATTAATGGGAATAGAAGGAAACATAAGGAAGAATTATTATTCATCTTGGAACATAATAATAAATCAAAATATCGCATTTGAAAAAAGAGTAAAAAATCCACCAGATAATGTTATAAATTCGCTGATCTCTTACGTAAATACGATAATATATACAAGAGTATTAAGCGAAATTTATAAAACGCAATTAAATCCAACAATAAGCTATTTACATGAACCTTCAGAAAGGAGATTTTCTCTATGCTTAGATGTTGCAGAAATATTTAAGCCTATTATTGCTGACAGATTAATTTTTTCTATGCTAAATAAAAATCAAATAACTGAAAAAGATTTTGAAAAAGAATTAAATTTCTTATATATAAAAGAAAAGTGTAGAAAAGAGATAACAAAAGAAATCGATAAAAAATTACAAACTACTATACAGCATAAAAAATTAGGAAGAGAAGTATCGTATGAGTATTTAATAAGATTAGAATTATATAAATTAATTAAGTACTTAACAGAAAATATCTCATATGAAGGGTTTAAAATGTGGTGGTAATATGTATGTTATTTTAGTATATGATGTGAATTTAGAGGAAAAAGAAGGACAAGCAGTTTTAAGAAAGGTGTTCAAAACTTGTAAAAAATATCTAATCCATATACAAAATTCAGTATTTGAAGGAGAGCTACTAGAATCACAAGCAATAAAATTAAAAACCGAATTGGATAGATATATTAGGAAGGATAAAGATAGTGTTATTTTGTTTAAAAGTAGAAGTCAACAATGGTTAGATAAAGAATTTTTGGGCAAAGTAGAAGATGATAAGACATCGAACTTTTTATAGTGTAATCGTTTATTTAAATGAAATCTTATCTGTCGGCATTTAATGATGTAAAAAGTATAGAGGTTCGACAGATGATAAAAAAATCAGATAATGATATATTTCTAAGCAAGATATAGTAAAAAATAGAAATATATGGTAAAATTGTAATAGATCGACAGAAATGCAGCATAAAAGTGTTGAAACAAGAAAGATATATCTATACCTGTACTAATATAAATATACTAGAATGTAAATAATATAGAAAATTCGCAAAATACTGGTGATGTTAAGTACTAATATAAATATACTAGAATGTAAATGTGCCAGAAGTATGATATTTAAGTTTCTTAGAAGTGTACTAATATAAATATACTAGAATGTAAATGCTGTAAATAATTTTATGTCTAAACTGCAAGAGAAAGTACTAATATAAATATACTAGAATGTAAATAGCATTATATTCGCTTGATGGCTCTTGGAAATTTAAGTACTAATAAATATACTAGAATGTAAATTTGTAATCTCTTGATTTTTAATTCTAAACCATCTTTGTACTAATATAAATATACTAGAATGTAAATTGGCATATTATCTTGCTTCTTAATGTCTTCTAAATTCTGATTTAGTACTAATATAAATATACTAGAATGTAAATTTTCTTCTCTTGTAAATATTAAATAAACTCTACGTACTAATATAAATATACTAGAATGTAAATTTATATATTACAGAAATTCCAGAAGTATTTGGAAATCCGTACTAATATAAATATACTAGAATGTAAATGTTTTACTATTACTACATTCTATTGTAACAGAAGTTCTGTACTAATATAAATATACTAGAATGTAAATTGCTATTACTTTGCTATCTAGCTTTGTTGTAGAAGTACTAATATAAATATACTAGAATGTAAATTCACATACTGCTTGTCCTATCTTGCAGTATATCTTTTTGTACTAATATAAATATACTAGAAGTAAATTCAATTTATATATTTTCTTAATGAGCAGTATTCAAATATTTGATTAAAGTATAAGGCACTAAAACCTAGAAAACCACTTAACAAAATTACCAAAACATGATATAATAAGCATTAATCTAATCTCATAGGAGGCTTTTTTATGAAACTATTTAGTGTAGAAGTAAATACTTCTAAGATGTCTGTTGAGGAATTGAAAGGCTTAAGAGAAGAGTTGCAAAAGAAATTAAGTAACATTGATTTTCAAATTAAGACTCGGGAGATACTAAAACAGAAGCATCATACTAAATAAAACTAAAAAAGTAGATTACTTCCCTCTTTACAAAAGAGGGTTTCTTTTTTGCAAAAGAAATATTTATCAAAGTCATTTAGAGGCAGGGTTATAAATAATTCAAAAGATTTATACATTTTTTGACCAAATATATTTACAAAACATAATTCATATTATAACATTAGCATGAAAAGATATAGAGCAACAAAAAAGAAAGGAAAAACATATGGACAATGTGCATTTATCAAAGTCAAAATACTGTAGAGCAAAACAGTGTAACAAAATTTTATGGATGGACAAGTATAAACCAGAAGAAAAAGAGGCAACTGGAAATGAAAATGTCTTAAAAAATGGTACAGAAGTAGGAGAGATTGCGAAAGGTTTGTTTGGAAAGCATACAAACATTGAATATAATACTGATTTGACAAAAATGCTATCTGATACAGAGACAGCTCTAAAAGATGCACCTAATGTAATAACAGAGGCCTCGTTTAAATACGATAACAATTTTTGCAGTGTTGACATTTTAATAAATGCAAATGATGGAATAGAAATTTATGAAGTAAAAAGCTCAACAGAAATAAAGGACATTTACATAGATGATGCTTCTTACCAATATTACGTTCTAAGTAGTTTGGGTTACAATGTAAAAAAAGTAAGTATAGTCTATATAAATAATCAATATGTAAGACATGGAAATTTAGAGCTTAATAAATTATTTAACATAGAAGATATTACAGAAATAGCCATAAACAAGCAACCTGAGATACATAACAAGATTAAAGAGATAAAAGAATATATGAATGGGCATGATAAAGATAATGAGCCAGAGGAGTTAATTGGTATGCAATGTTTTAATCCTTATGCTTGCGAATACTGGGAATACTGTACTAAGAATTTGCCAAAACCAAATGTGTTTGATATTCGTGGAGGCATGCATACTGATAAAAAGTTTGAAAAATATTATGAAGGAAAATATACTTTTCAAGATTTACAATATGAAAATCTTAATGAGAGGTATCTAGAGCAGATTGATTTCGAGCTTAATAATAGAGAGCCTAAAATAGAGGTTGAGCCAATAAAAAAATTGCTTGAAAGCCTTAAATATCCTCTATATTTTATCGATTTTGAAACATTCCAGCTAGCTGTACCAGAATATGATGGTACCAGACCATATCAACAGCTACCATTTCAATATTCACTTCATATAGTGGAGAAAGAAGGAGCACCATTACAGCACAAGGAATTTTTGGCAGAAATAGATGATGGAGACTTTCTAAGACATTTTGCAGAGAGCATGATACATGATATCCCTGAAAATGGAAGTGTTATAGTATATAATCAGAATTTTGAGCATTCAAGAATAAATGAGCTTGCAAGAATGCTCCCAGATTTAGAGGAAGAGCTTATGAGAATAAACAGTAATATGGTAGATTTCTTGCCACCATTTAAGCAGAGACAATATTATATGAAAGAGATGAGGGGCTCTGCTTCTATAAAACAAGTACTTCCAGCACTGTATCCTAATGAGCAAGATTTAGATTATCATAATTTGCCAGTGGTACATAATGGAAGCGAAGCTTCTGAGACATTTTTAAGTTTAAGGGGAAAATCTAAAGATGAGCAAAAAGAGTTAAGAAAAGGTTTACTTGTTTATTGCAAGCTAGATACTTATGCAATGGTTAAAATATGGGAAAAGTTAAAAGAAGTAACAAATACAAAATAGCATTGAAATTCAATATAATAGATATTATAAAAGTAAAAAAGGAGAGAAGCTATGGATTTATATGAGAAAACTGGTAACATTTTGTATATACTAAATGTGTTAAAAAAATATAGTGATGAGGAGCACAAGCTATCCACATCAGAAATTAGAGAAAAGGTTAATGAAGAATATGGAGTAGATATAGAGCAACGTACTATAAGAAGAAATATTAATTTATTGCAACAGAAATTTGGTTACGATATCAGCACTTACAATGATAATAAAATAGGGTATTATATGATAAACGACCCGGAAACAGATTTTGAGCCTGGCGAAATAAGGGCAATTATCGATACATTCAGCTATTCTACTTTTATAGAGCCAAAAGTTGCAGAAGGGATAATAAAAAAATGCAAGAAATTGCAGAACATATATGAGAATAATAAGATAAAAAATTATAAAGTGTATTCGCCTAAAGGAAAGACAACAAATGTTGAAGTTATAAAAAACATAGAAGATATCTCAAATAGTATAGTAAATAAAAATAAGATTAAGTTTAACTATTGGAAATATGTTATAGAAGGAGATAGAATTGAAAAGCAAATAGTAAGTAAGCCTGTTGTTTCTCCTTATGCTATTATTTATGATAAACAACAATTTTATATGTTAGGCATAAAAGAGGGCAATGATGAGTATTTCCATTATAGATTAGATAGAATTAAAAATTTAGAAGAGCTTAAAGAAAAAATAGAAATTCAAAAAACAGATAAGGAAATAGAGCAATATGTTGACACTTCTGTTGAGGTATTTAGTGGGGATGAAGTAGAGATAGAAGCGGAATGTGATGGATATTTATTAGGTGAAGTGTTTGAAAAGTTTGGTAAAAAAGTTGAGGTACAACCAATAAATAAAAATACATTTAGTATGAAAATAAAAGCTAATCCGTTAGGTTTTAAATTATGGACAATGAGAAATTTAGATTTAGTAACTATTAAGAAACCAGAGAGTCTAGTAAAAGAAATAAAACAAGTAATGAGCGAAGCACAAAAAAGATATAATTAGTAAAGAAAAAACTTCAAAAACTTTCCAAAAAAGCATTGACAAGCATATGTAAAATATTATAAAATAATATATCATGGGAGTTTTATCGAACGACAAGGTAAAACTTAAAAAACTCTTGCTTTAAAACAGAGGTAAATCAGTTAGAAAATAATTAGATTTTATACCTTGAAAGGAATGAGAGTTAAAATAAAAGAGTTATTTATTGAGAATAAATTTTAACAAATAAACAGAAGAAGGTTAGTTGGTAAAAAATGAGAAATACCGACCTGCCTTTTTGTTGTCGTTTTTAGTTCGTTATGTAAATTTATAAAGAAGAGGAATTGATGCAATATTACTTACGGAAATAAAGGTTTAGGGAGCAGTAAACCGATAAAAACGTATACATAATATTGCATACAAGAGGGACTTCTTAATAAAGTATATATATTTCAATTCTGCTTAATCTTTTTTAGGGGTGATTTTTTTGGAAGTAAAAGAAATTAAACACGAGAAATGCTCTCGTAAAACTTTTGCTAAAATCGGCGATTCAATCGAAATGCCAAATCTTATTAAAGTCCAAAAAGATTCATACGACTGGTTCGTAGAAGAAGGACTAGGAGAAATCTTAAAAGATATATCTCCAATAGTTGATTACTCAGGAAATTTAGTTCTAGAGTTCCTTGATTACTACATGGAAGACAAAACAAAATACACAGTAGAAGAAGCTAAAGAGAGAGATGCTACATACTCAACCAGATTACATGTTAAAGTAAGACTTATCAATCGTGAGACAGGTGAAATTAAAGAGCAAGAAATTTATCTTGGAGATTTCCCACTTATGACAGATAGTGGTACTTTTATTATCAATGGTGCAGAAAGAGTTGTAGTTAGCCAGTTAGTTCGTTCACCAGGATGTTATTATGATTCAGCTTATGATAAGACAGGTAAGAAAATCTATACATCAACAGTAATGCCTTTAAGAGGTGCTTGGATAGAGTACGAAACAGATGCAAATGATGTATTCTGGGCAAGAGTTGACAGAACAAGAAAAATACCTGTAACATCATTATTACGTGCTATTGGAGTAATTACAGATGAGCAAATAAGAGAATTATTTGGAGAAGAAGCAAAAATAGAAGCTTCAATTATAAAAGACCCAATAAAAACACAGGACGAAGCATTAATTGAAATATATAAAAAGTTAAGACCAGGAGAACTTCCAACAGTTGATGCTGCTAGAAATTTATTTAATGGATTATTCTTCGACCCAAGAAGATATGACTTAGCTAAAGTAGGAAGATATAAATTCAACAAAAAATTAAGTCTAGCTACAAGAATTGCAGGAAAAGTTGCTTTTGAAGATATTGTAGACCCTGAAACAGGTGAAGTACTTGTGGAAAAGGACACAGTAATTTCAGAGGAAACTGCTGAAGATATCCAAAATTCTGGTATCAATGTAGTTGACGTTAAAGTTGATGATAAAAAAGTAAGAATTATAGGTAATGGAACAGTAAATATCCACAAATTCTTACCAACTGTTGATGTAAGCGATATACATATTAAAGAATATGTTAATTACAATGTGCTAAAATCAATTATCGATACAACAGAAGAGGACAAACTTCATGATGTTATTAAAGAAAGATATGATGAGTTAGTTCCAAGACATATAACTACAGAAGATATTATAGCTTCAATTAGTTATTTATTAAACTTAGACCATGGACTAGGTGTAATTGATGATATAGACCATTTAGGAAATAGACGTATTAGATGTGTTGGAGAGCTTTTACAAAATCAATTTAGAATTGGTTTAACAAGGCTAGAAAGAGTTGTTCGTGAAAGAATGACTATTCAAGACTTAGATGTTGTAACACCACAAACATTAATTAATACAAAACCAATATCATCATCAATTAGAG
>CAJFHE010000008.1 GCA_904378095.1 uncultured Clostridia bacterium
ATGGAATTGGCGAGATAAGAGCTAGAACAATAAAACAATCGTTAAAGAGAATGCAGGAGCAGTTTGTTTTTGATAATTTAGTTATGTAAAAATAAAAATTGCGTAAAATAATTGTAAAAAAAGCGCAGATGTGCTAAAATGGAAACGTATTTAATAAAAAACAAGTGGAAGGAAGAAAAACGATGAAAAAAAATTTGACAAGAGTATTATTAATATTGGGGATTTTATTAGTTATAGCAGGAATTGTTTTTGCTGTATATGGAGTATATAAAAAAGTTACACTAGACATACCAAATCCTGTTGCTACAATAGAAGTTGAAGGTTATGGTACTATAAAAGTAGAGCTATATCCAGATAAAGCACCTGATACAGTAGCAAATTTTATAAGATTAGCTAATAGAGGATTTTACAATGGAACAACATTCCATAGAACAATGCCAAACTTTGTAATACAAGGTGGAGCAAAAGATGGAGATACAACAGCTTCTCCAACTCTAAGTGATTTATATGATTTAGATAATGTACTAAACGATAAAAAAACTTTTGAGTCAATCTTAGAGCAATATTATAATGGAGAGTTCACTTTAGAGGATGATGCAAGTACTGTAATAACATCATATTCTGAAATGAAATCTTATATTAATGAGAATGAAAATGGCAAAAGTTATTTTGAAAAATTCCTAGAGCAAGATTATAGCATACCAGGAGAATTTATAGCAAATGACCATGAAGAGAATAATGTAAAACATGAAGCGGGAGTAATATCTATGGCAAGAAGCGATTACAGCAGTATGGGATATACTACAGAAGGTTATAATTCAGCTGGATGTCAATTCTTTATTATGACAGAAGATAATAGTTCTCTAGATGGAGTATATGCGGCATTTGGTAAAGTAACAGAAGGAATGGACGTTGTAGAAAAAATAGCAAATGTAGAAGTATATTATAGAGATACTGAAGTAGATGAAAACTTTGAAGTACCAGAAGATGAAAATGGAAACCAGATTGCATCAGATACACCAAAGGAGCAACCTGTTATAACAAGCATTAGTGTAGAAACTTATGGAGTAGATTATGGTGTACCAGACACAGTGGTATCATTTGACCCATATTCAATGCTTTTAAATAATTATCAAAGTTATTAATAACAAGATTTTAGAAAGGAATGAAAATAATGGAGAAAAAGCAAAAAATTAGAAGAGATGTAGGAAAAATTACAATAAAAGTAATTGCATTAATACTCGCAATACTTATGGTATTAGCAGTTGCGGCAACATTGATTTTTTATTTAATTGCAATGTAATAGAGTTATGCCTAAAATCATAAAAAATTAAATTGCAGCATTGTAATGTCTCAAAATAAAGGAGTTTAATATGGATGTTTTTTCACTTAACAATATTAATGGTTTTTGGACAAGCATAACAAAGTATGTTACAGATGTTTCGGAAAATCCATTTAAATTAATAATTGTTATTTTAGATGTACTAATAGTTGGATATATAGTGTATAAATTTATTAAATCTGCAAGAAACTCTAGAGTGTGGCAGCTTTTAAAAGGAATTGTACTAATAATACTTGTAACAGTATTAAGTGGTATATTTGAATTAAGAATATTAAATTGGCTATTAACAATTTTTACAACTTATGGTGTTATCGCTTTAATTGTTATATTTCAACCAGAGCTTAGAAGAATGCTAGAGCAATTAGGTACTAATAAGTTTACAAGATTTTTTGGAATAGGGCTAGAGAAAGATTTAGAAACAAAAACAAAGGAAGATATATACAAAATTGTTATAGCAGCAAAAGAGCTATCTAATTCAAAGACTGGTGGATTGATAGTACTAGAAAGAGATATACAGCTAAATGATATAATGGATAGTGGAGTGAAGATAGATGCTGATGTATCACCTCAATTAATTGTAAATTTGTTTGTACCAAAAACGCCATTGCACGATGGAGCAATAATTATAAGCAAAAACAAAATTGCAGCTGCAGCATGTATTTTGCCATTGTCTGATGACAAACAAATTACAAAAGGATTAGGAACGAGGCACAGAGCAGCATTGGGCATTTCAAGAGAAAGTGATGCTATTGCTGTGGTAATATCAGAAGAAACTGGAAAAATATCTATCGCAAAAGATGGAAATCTTATTGTTGATTTAAAGGAGGAAGCATTAAAAAATATCCTTATTAAAAATTTAGTTGTAAAAAAATTTGGAGATAAAACAAATAAAAAAACACATACTCCAAAATGGTTAAAAAGAGATAAAAAACAATAAGAAAAGAGAGTAATATGAGAAATATTAAACTTACAATAGAATATGATGGAAAAGATTTTAAGGGATGGCAAAAACAGCCTAACAAGTTAAATATTCAAGGTGAAATAGAAAAAGCAATTGAAAATATTACTGGTGAGAAAGTAGAGCTTATTGCATCTGGAAGAACGGATGCTGGAGTTCATGCAATGGGACAAGTGGCAAATTTTAAAACAAATTCAAATATGCCTATAGAAAAAATTCCTATAGCAATAAACTCACAAGTGAAAAATTCAATAAGAATACAAAATGCAGAAGAAGTAGATGAAAATTTCCACAGCAGATTTAACTGTAAGAAAAAAACATATAGATATGTAATAGATAATTCAAAATATGGAAGTGCTATATATAGGAATATTTCTTACCATATGCCGATAAAATTAGATGTGGAAGAAATGAAAAAAGCAATAAAATATTTTGAAGGAGAGCACGATTTTAAAGCATTCAAATCAAGTGGAACGAGCAGCAAAAGCAGTGTACGAACAATATACAAAGCGGACATAATAACAGAAGGGACAAACATTGCAATTGATTTAACAGGAAATGGTTTTTTATATAATATGGTTAGAATTATAGCAGGAACATTAGTAGACGTAGGACTTGGAAAAATTAAGCCAGATGACATTCCTGAAATTATTGCTTCAAAAGATAGGACTAAAGCAGGCAAGACTTTGCCACCACATGGGCTAATGCTGTTAAATGTAGTATATGACTAACAAATTGGTGACTTTACTTAACTAAAAGCATACATGTATTTTGAAAATTTTTATAGCATCCGCGCAGCGACCAAACGAGCCGTTTAGGCGAGTGCGATTGAAGAAAAGGATCAGATTTAAAAAATTTATTTTTTAAATCTGATTATAGCTTTTCGACAGCAAGGTGCATAAAAATTAGAAAAATACATGTATGCTTTTAGTGTTATTATAAAGTAACCAAATTAGCTGTATCAACATAAAATATACTAAAAAATAACATGCTAAAGGAGAAAATTTATGGAAATATTATTACTATTTTTTGCGTTACCGATTTCTACAATAATACTTTCAATTGTTCTACAAAAAATATTGAAATGTCCTATCTTAGTGGCAGCAACTTTTTTTGCTATATATTTAATCATTGCATTTGCAATATTTGATTCTAGTTTCTTAATTTTTGTTATTATATATACTATACTAGCATATGTTACGGCGGTTATTACTAGGTTAGTATGCAATATATTAGAAAGAATAAGACAATTTAATAATTGTTGTGAAGATAATTGCAATAACAATAATAGTCGTATTGGAAATAATAATTCTAATTGTAATTGTAGCAATTGTTGTAATAATAACGACAACAATAACACAAATCAAACTAGGTTTACATTAACAACAAATCAAGCAAACCCAGTAGTGTACTTAACAAATAGGACTAATACAAATGCCCGAAGTGGGTGTTGTTGCAGAAGGAGATAGTACAATAACACAAAATATTACAGAAATATTACAATAATATTAAGTTTTTGTTACAAGAAGCTTAATGTTATTGTTTTTTTTTGAATAATGTTGTAAAATAAAATATGAAATAATAATTTGTCAAAAAAATAAGGAGGAATATATTATGGCAATGAATCCAATGCAAAGAAAGGCGAACAATTCATTTTTGTTAGGAATATTAATAACTTTATTAATAACAGGTATAATTATAGCTTTTTTAATATTCCAAATATCTAATTTAAATAAAGAAATGAAAGATATAGAAGCGGAAAAAGTATCTGCATATGTTGTGGCAGATACTATTAAATCTGGAGAAACATTAGATGAATCAAAACTAGTGTTTGGTGAAATTACCTTAGGAGGTGTTGATACAAGCAACTTAGTTACAACATTAAACATGGAAACTGTATTGGACCCTACAACTGGTGATGAAATAGATGTATATACACAAAAGGCTAAAGTAGACTTAAATCCAGGAACAATTCTTACAAATGATTTGTTATATGAAGATGAAGCTTTAACATCAGATGTGAGAACACAAGAATATAATGTGATAATTCCACAAAGTCAATTGCAAACGGGTGAATATATAGATGTTAGATTAAGATTACCAGATGGACAAGATTTAATTGTAGTATCACATAAACAAGTAACTGTTCCAGAATTTGAAGATGGAACTTTATCTACAAATAATATACTAATGGATTTAACTGAAGAAGAAATATTAATGATGAGCTGTGCTATTGTGGAATCGTATCAAATGCAGGGTTCAATGCTTTATGCAACAAAATATGTAGAGCCAGGAATTCAAGAAGCTGCAACACCTACATATTTACCAAATGATGTAACAATAACACTTATTCATAATGATCCAAACATTGTTCAAGAAGCTAAGAATGAACTAATTACAAGATACAATGAAAATAGTGACACAATAAGACCTGGAATTAATAATGCTGTAAACAATGAAGATGCAGCCGATAATGTAGTAGATAAGACGGAAGAAGAAATTACAGGATTGCAAGAACAAAGAGAGCAATACATAGAATCTATAGGTGGATAAAAGAATTAAACTAAATTTAGGAGGAAGTAATGAAAAAAATAAGCTTTATTGGCTCTTACGATAAAATAGATTTAATATTATATGTCGCTAAAATTTTGGTAGCAATGGATAAAAAGGTTTTGGTTGTGGATTCAACAATTAATCAAAAAGCAAAATATATAGTTCCTGTCATAAAGCCAACTAAAGCTTATGTTACTGAATTTGAGAAGATTGATGTGGCAGTTGGATTCCATGATTTTGAAGAAATAAGAGATTTTTTAGGGGTTATGCCAACTGCAGACTTACCATATGATATGATTTTGTTAGATATAGATAGTTATGAATCATTAAGGAGATTTGGCATTAATAATGATTGGAAAAACTATTTTGTAACAGGATTTGATTTGTATACACAAAAAAGAGGATTGGAAATATTAAGTGGACTTACAGAAGTACTAAATTTGACTAAAGTTATATTTTCTAGAACAGCAAGTAGAGAAGATGATGATTACTTAAATTATCTAGCACTAGGATATAAGATTGTATGGAGTGAAGAAATAGTTTACTTCCCATATGAAGTAGGAGATTTTGTAGTAATAGCAGAAAACCAAAAAGTATCTAAAATTAAATTTAGAAAATTAAGTACTCAGTATAAAGAAGCACTTATCTATATAGCAGAGCAAATTTTAGAGCAAGATGAATATGCAAAAATGAAAAAAACATTTAAACAATTGGAAAGAGGAGTTTAAAGTTCCAACTGGATTTGTTCAATTAAGAAAGGAATGGTATTAATAATGGCAATTATAACCTTTAAAAGCAATGAGCTTAAAGAAACAGGACAAACCCTATCATTAGTAGCTACAGCTACACAAATGGCAATTGAGCACAGTTATAAAATACTCATTTTGTCTACTAACTTTAAAGACCAAACACTAGAAAATTGTTTTTGGGAATTAGACAGACTTAATAAGCCAATAATAAATACTCAAGGACATGCAGCAGTTGGCGTGGATAATGGAATAGAAGGGTTAATAAGAGTATTAGCATCAAATAAAACAAGTACAGATATTGTAAAAAACTATTCTAAAACAGTATTAAGAGATAGGCTAGATGTACTATTGTCACCAAATACAAAAGATTATCAAGAATACACACAAATATGTGACGAATATCCAGAGGTCTTAAAAACTGCTGATAGATATTACGACATGATATTTGTAGATTTAAGCTCTAGAATGAGAGAGCAAGAAGCACAAAATATCTTGAATATTTCAGATATAATTGTGGTAAACATGACTCAAAGGTTGAAAAATATTGATGACTATATAGAATTGAAACAAAATAATGAATTTTATGCAAGAAATAATATAATGCTTTTACTAGGTAGATATGATACGTTTTCAAAATATAATATAAAAAATGTAACAAGATATTTAAAAGAAAAAAAGCCAATACTTGCAATACCATATAACACATTATTTTTTGAATCATGCTCAGAAGGTAAAGTAGTAGATTTTATGCTAAGATTCAAAAACCTTGATGAAAGTGATAGAAATACAGTATTTATAAAAGAAGTGAATAGAGCCGATGATAGTATTATATACAAATTGCAAGAGTTGCAAATGAAGATTTAATCCTTAGGAAGGAGATAAACAATGGTAAATATATTATTAATAGTAATAGTTGTTATAGTAGCATTTGCATTACTATTTAATTTTATAAAAAAGAGAAAAAACGAGCAGAAAGAAGATGTCTTAGAAGTTGATGATAAAACATATACACTAGATATGATGATTGAATTTGTAAAGAAAAGACTTGATGAAATTACAAAAATCAACTTATATGATATTGGACTTTCAGAAGAGGAGTTAAAAAGAAGAAAGAATAAAAAATATGAGTTGAAAAAAGCATTAAAAGGCTGTACATATGGAGATGTCAACGATAAAAAATATGTTAAAGAATTAATATATGATTTATTATACAAAGAATATGGTGTTGATGAAACAAATATTTCTAAAGCAATTCCTTTTGACATACCTTCACTATTAACAGCGCAAGACAAATTTGATATTATATTATATATGTATAAAAATGAATTTGGCTATGAGGCACTAAGTGAAATAATAAAGAAATACAACTTAGATAGACTTAAATATGTGGAAGGAGAAGCAAAACCTTCATATGTTATTACCGAAGACGAAATAAATGATATATTTGAAAAAGAAAAGTTCGTTTTAACCCTAGAAGATAAATTAAATGTAGTAGTACAAAGAATTTACCAAAAATACAAAGGATATAGCAGTATAGACGAAATAAGAGATATGAACATAGATGGTGTTTCTGGTGGTGTATCAGGACTTCCAGAATCTTTCTTAAGCCAAGTTGCACAAACAGATAGTGACTACTTAAGCCAAATTGCAGAGCATAAAGTTCCACGTGCCTGTGATAGTATTTGGATTATGCACGCTGGTAAATCTATTCGTTTAGCATTTTTATCATTTGGCTCAGAAGCAGAATTAAAAAGAGTATGTCAAAACATATATAAATACAATAACCCAGGACAGTTATCTGATACAAATGGTTATAAAATCAATGAAATGAAAGATGGCTCTCGTGTCGTTGTTGTTAGACCAAGTATGTCAGAAACATGGGCATTCTTTGTAAGAAAATTCGACGTAAAACGTGCAGCACTAGAGCAAATTGTTCATGGACCAGGAAAAGAAGAAGCTATCGAATTACTAAAATTCTTAGTAAAAGGAGCAAGAATTATATCACTAACTGGTGAGCAAGGATGCCGGAAAAACAACAATGCTTATGGCAATGATAGAAAATATATACGAAACCATGAACCTTCGTATTACAGAGACCGCATTCGAGCTTCACTTAAGAAGAATATATCCAACAAGAAATATATTATCAATGCGTGAAACAGAAACAGTTTCTGGACAAGAGTGCTTGGATGTTCAGAAAAAGACTGATGGTTCTGTTAACATAATCCGGAGAGGTTGCAACAGACCCCGTAGCATCTTGGATGATTCAGTCTGCACAGGTTGCATCTAAGTTTACATTATTTACCCACCATGCTAAAACATTCCCAGACTTAGTTACAGCATTACGTAACTCAATGTTAAGAGCTGGTGTGTTCAGAAATGAAAAAACAGCAGAAGAGCAGGTTGTACAAGTTCTAAACTTTGACATTCACTTAGTAAAAGACTTTAGAGGAAGAAGATACATAGAAAGAGTAACAGAATGTATACCAGTAGAAGATAAAAACGAATACACATTTGATTATAGAAAAGAAAAGACATTAGAAGGAAAACTAGATAAATTTATGGATAATGCAACAATGTTTTTCACAAAAAGTACAAACAAAGAATTATATAAATATGTTAACATTTTGGAAAATCATGATGGAACATATGTGCTTACAAACCCAATTTCAGAGCATAATATAATAGAAATGAGAAATAACATGGATGACAGCGACATAGATGGATTTGATAATTTCTTACAAAGAAATTGGGGAATAAAACTAAAAAGATTTGAAGACGAAGAAGCAGAAGCAAAACAAGAGCTAGAAGTAAAAACTACAAAAAGAGGAAGAAAACCTAAAGCTGTAAAATAATTAGCAAGGAGGTGCGGCTTTAAACAATGTCAAATCAAATATTAATGTATGTATTAATTGGTGTAGGTGCGCTCTTTGCAATAATAGTGGTTGCTTACTTAATGCTTAGAAAAAAGATGCAATCATCAGGCGTAAGAGAAATAGAGCAGCTAAGGGCAGGAACAAAAGAAAAGAAATTTACAGCAGAAATAATATACCAAAAGTTATATGTTAAATATTTAAAAATACCATTTTTAAAAAGATATTTGTTAAAAGTAAGACGAAGATTAGAAATAATAAACATAGATGATGAATATTTGACAAGAAAGCAAGCGTCTAAAATTTTAACCAATGCTATATTAATTATAATACCATTAACATTAGCAATTGTAGCAATTACACATAACAATGTATTGCTTATGTCATTTCTATTGATATTTGAAATCTTTTTAACTGATACTATTATAGGTGGTATGGTTGATAAAATAGATAATAAATTATTGAGAGAACAGATAAACTTTTTCTCAGAAATAAGACATGCATATCACGAATATAACATGGTTGAAGAAGCGATATATCAAGTTGCACAAGATGATGAGCAAGTAGAAATGTCAAGGCAGGCAGAAAAAATATATGAAGTACTAATATCAAATGACCCAGAATCTGAGCTAGAAAAATACTATGATATCGCGCCAAATGCATATTTAAAAGAATTTGCAGGAATTTCTTATCTTACTAAAGAATTTGGTGACAGAAAAGTTGATGGCGCATCACTATACTTAAAAAACTTAAATAACATAACACAGGAAATGCAGCTAGAGATATTAAAAAGAGATAAACTAGACTATGTTTTCCAAAGTTTATCATTAATATCTATAGTACCTATATTATTTATGGAGCCTATAAAAAACTGGGCAGTTTCAATGTTCAGCTTTACAGCATCGTTCTACCAAGGAAAAGGTGGAATGATAATGCAAATATTAATATTAGTTTTAACTTTTGTTTGTTATTTATTAACAAGAAAGTTAAAAGACAATGGTTCTGTAAACATGACTATTAAAGAAGACAATCCATGGCAAGCAAAATTATACAAAATTTCATTTGTAAAGAAATTTGTAAATTTATTTATTCCAAAAGAAGGAACTAAAGAATATAGAAAATTACAGCAGGACATGAAAAATGCCGCGACAAAGGATAAAATGGAATGGATATACATAAATAGAATTTTGCTGTGTGTAGTTACATTTATTATATCAATGGTTGTAATAATGTATTTGCACCATATAGTAGTGCAAAATGTATATACAGACCCGACTACAACATATGACCTGATTGGGGCAATGACGGATACGCAAACACAAACTGCTATGGAACTTACAGAGTCTGATAATCAATATATTTTACATTTTAAAGATGACCCAGAAGTAACAGTAGAAGATATAGAAAAGGAAATGGAAAGAGGAAGAATAAACGAAGATTACTTAGAGAGTAGTGCAGATGAAATTCAAGTTGCAGCAGAAAGAGTTTTAGGAAAAATACAAACAGTAAATAGCGAAGACATGAAATGGTTTGAAGTACTACTTGCAATGGTATTTGCTGTAGTTGCATATAATGCACCAATTTGGATGTTAAAATTCCAAGCAAGAATGAGACAACTAGAAATGGAAGACGAAGTAATGCAATTCCAGACAATCATACTAATGCTTATGAGAATTGAGAGGGTTAATGTTGAAATAATCCTAGAATGGCTAGAAAGATATGCAAACATATTTAAAGAGCCAATAAGCAAATGTGTTAATAACTACGAGAGTGGACCATGGGAAGCATTAGAGCAACTAAAAGAAGATGTCTCATATCCACAATTTATACAAATAGTAGAAAGCTTACAAGCAGCAGTTGAAAAAATACCAATTGCAGACGCATTTGATGAGCTAGATACAGAAAGAGACTATTACCAAGCACGTAGAAAGGAATCAAATGAAAGATTAATCTCTAGAAAAGGAATGATAGGTAGAGGTATTGGTTTTGCACCTATGGTAGTAATATTCGTAGGATACTTAATTATTCCATTGGTATTTATAGGATTAACAAGTATGAGTACATCAATGAATGGAATGGCAGCAGAGTATTAAAATATAAATAGGAGTAGAATATGGAAAATGCATCAAAAGCATTAATCATGGCTGGCTCTATATTAATGGCAATATTAGTAATTGGTTTGCTGGTGTTTGGATATCAACAGCTATCCAGCTTGCAGCAAACCGAGACAGATGCAGAAGACAATGATAAGCTAGCTAGATATATGAATCAATTTGAACAATTTGGCAGAACTTTATATGGAAGCGAATTATTGTCTTTGGCAAATTTGCAAGAAGATTATAATACATCAGACGCAAGAATAAACACTGGATATGATAAAGTAGAAATAACAGTTACAATAAAAAATTCAATTGCAGATACAATATATTTTCAAGCAAATACATATGATTTATCTGAAATTGTGGAAGATGCAGAAAATTTAGAAAAAGAAAGAGCAAAATATGAAGAGCCTAAGAGAACATATAATAACAAAAGCGTTAAATATTATGCTGGGAAAAGCAATAGAGAAATAGCAATAGATCTTTTAGGAATAGAGCCACCAAGTAATTATACTAGCTATCAAATAGAAAATGAAATATTAGCAAAAAATTCAACTACAAGTAATTTATTGGCAGAGATACATGCCTACACAAGCCTAAACTCAACATATACAGAATTTAGAACAGGAAAGCAATTTGATTGTGTGGATATAGGCTATAATACACAAAATGGAAGAATAAATAAAATGGTGTTTGTGGAAAAATAAAATTTTAGGAGGAGACTATGGAAAATGCATCAAAAGCACTAATAATGGCAGCAGAAATCTTAATAGGCGTTTTGATAATTTCTATAGGTGTATATTTATTTAATACACTTGGAAAATATAGTGCTGAGACTACTGCAGAAATGGAAGAGACACAACTTGAGCAGTACAATAATCAATTCTTAAAATATTATGGAACATCGGGAGGACAACAAATTACATGTACAATACACGATATAATAGGACTTGCAAATTTAGCAAACAAAATAAATACAGCAAATAATTTTGAAGGTGTACAGCCAGTTTCAGATACATCTGAATATATAGAAATAGACCTAAAAATAGGTGTAAAAACATATAAAAACCTTGAAGCAATGCCACAAGACGAATTAGTAAATTTAATAAAAGAAAATGATATTGCATATTCGCTAGATGAAGATGGAAATACAGTTGCGAATACAAAGCAGTTTATATGTAAGCAAGAGCCAGGAATCGGGACAGTTACTAAAAAAGTAAATTATATGTTGTTTGAGGAGTACAAAGGAAATTTGTAGAAATTTGGTCAAAACTCTTGCATAAAAACGAATAAAATATTATAATGAAAGAGTAAACTATGAAAAATAAGTTTTTGTTGATAATAATATTATTTATAGTGATTTTAGCTATTGCGGTTTATGGAATATATTTATATAGAAGCAAGACTATAGAATCACAAAAAATAAATAATGAATATAAATCATATTATAATGTACAAATAATAGGCAATGAATTACTTAGCATTATAAATAAAACAGCAGATATAGATTCCAAATATGGAGTTCAAAAAAATGATGATGGTATGTACATAGAAAATGATACAAATTCAATAAAAATATATGTAAAATTTAAATACAAAAATGATTATAGAGCATTAGAAATGGAAAAAATAATTAATGGCGGAATAGAAAATTTTGCAAAAGCATACAGTACAGCTAATTTTGTATGTACAGAAATAAACTATCATGAAAAAACTAACAATGTAAAAGCATTAACTTTTACAGAAGTAGATTAATTAGATATTAATATTTTTTGACAATAGATAAAAATTAATTAAGGAGGAATTTTTTATGGAGAATGCTTCAAAAGCTTTAATTATAGCAGGTGCTATATTACTTTCAATAGCTATTATAGGTATAGGAATGTTCGTGTACCAAAGTGTTAGTGGAACAATACAAGATGCATCAGATATGTCTGAGCAAGAAATTAATGCGTATAACCAAACATTCACAACATATGAAGGAACTATTAGAGGGTCAGCAGGTAAGAGCTTATGTCAGGCAGTAAGAAATCACAATTTAAATGCAGCAGATGATTCTGAAAAAGTTGCAATATATTTAGGTACAGCTACAAAAGATCCATTTAAAGCAGGAAGTGATTTAAATGCAACAACAACAACAGCTATTAATGATGTAAGAAATGACTTGCAGTCAGGAAAAACATATGATGTTACTTTTGGATTTGATGAATCAACAGGTTTAGTCACAGCAGTATTCATTAATGAAGCACAAAGTGGCTCAGGCACAGGAGCTTAATAGAAAAGGAAGTTAATCTATGGAAAATGCAGTAGATGCTTTAAAAATGGCATTTGCAATATTTGTATTAATTATGGCGTTATCTCTTGCCATATACATGTTTACGCAGGCAAGAGAGACAGCCGACATAGTATTGCGAAGCTCAGACATAACAGAGTTTATGGATTACACAGAATTAGAAGATATAACAGAGGGAACTACTATTATAAATAGCGAGAGAATTGTAGGTTTAGAAACAATCATACCTACTTTATATAAATATTATAAAGAAAATTATACGGTAATATTCCGTTATAACAATAACGATGGTGAAAATTCCTATATACCATTATATGAAACGCAAACAAATATTAAATTGTGGAGTGGATATGGCACAGAAGATGCCTATATAAATAGGTATTATGATGATGACTATGACACTAGAGTTTGCGCATTTGATGTTGATGAAGAAACAAGGAGACATGAGCCTTGGACAGGAGGCACAGATTATTACAAACAAAATTTAGATATGTTCCTATCCGGAGGTATTTATACATACCCTGATGGAAGTGGAAACTCATATGATTATGGAAAAATTATAGGAAAAGGCGGTTTTGTTGAAAAATTTAAAGAATATCAATTTAGAGAAAGCTTGGGTGAGTATACATACAACAGTGTAAGTTCAGATGATGTAGCTGGCGCAACAGATGTAAAAGGAAAAACCAAAAGAGTAATTATTTATACATTAATAAATGAGTAAACTTACGGTTATAGAGCTAGATTTTAGCTCGAATGGAGGTAAAAATGGGAGATAGTTTAATAACAGTTGTAGCAATATTTTTAGCAGCAATTTTAATGTTCATATTTCCACTAATGTCATTAGCAGAAAGAACAGATGATATATCGAATTTGGCAGTGCAAACAGCAACTACTGAATTTGTAGACAAGGTAAGAACTACTGGTAAAATGACAATAGAAGATTATGATGCATATTTAAGTGATTTAACTTCAACTGGTAATTCCTTTGATGTTGAAATTTTAATACAACAACTTGATGAAAACCCAGGAGTAAAAACAACACAAGCTGAAGCTACTAAAATAGGAGAAAATTTATATTATAATATTTATACTACTCAAGTACTAGAGCAATTAGATAAAACAGGAAGAATAACCTTAAAAGAAGGTGACTTAGTTACAGTTACTGCAAAAAATACAAATCAAACAATTTCACAAATGCTAAGAAACTTTTTCTATATGATTTCTGGTAATGACTCATATCAAGTTGCGGGACAACATACAGGAGTTGTTTCTGTAAATGGTAGTACAAGTAGATAGAAAATAAATTGTTGGGCAGATATATAATCTGTCTCTACAATACAAGAATAAATGTAGGGGTGGAGTAAAATATTCACTTCTATTTTTTATTAGTAGAAAGGTTAGAATTATGAAAATACAGTATTTAGCAGTTTTATTTGTTTTAATAATTGTTCCTATATCAATAGTAATGGCATCATATATTCAAAATCAAATAGATGCAATAATGTTACAAACACAATATGATAAATATTTGATAAGCGCAACATATGATGCAGTTAAAGCATTTCAACTAAATACAACAAATAATAAATATTCAAGTATAAGTGACTCAAAAATAAGAGACATAGAGGCCGCGGTTAATACTTTTTATAATACTTTAAATACATCTATGCTAGATTATTTATCATCTGCACAAGATTTTAGAGCATATACACCAGCAATATTATTTACATTATATGATGGATATTATATTTATTCTGCATATGATAATGTATATGCATCTAAAGGAGAGACAGACGAAGAAGGAAAAGTCGATATTAAAATAGATGGTAAAGATTATCAAAATGGACTAAAACCATATGTGTATTATTCTGCAAAATATAAATTGCCAATACCGGGAAATCAAAATAATGTTATAGTTGTAAACTACACTTTAGATAATGAAATAACTGTGTATGGTGATGTTGGAGACGGAAATGGTTATGTTACAAGGTCAGGATATTTTATAAATCCAAAATATGTTCAAAACATTAATGAAGATGCTAAAACATTAACATATAATGGTGTTACAATAGAGCCAGAGGTGCTAACAGAGCATCTAATTACTATAGAAGATCAAGAAAGAGGAATTACATGGGAAGATGACTATAGATACATTTTTTATCAGAACGAAAAAATATATCAAGATAAAAATCCAGATGGTAGCTTAAGATATAATGATGATGGAACGCCAATGATTTTCTGGTATGATAATTATATAAAAACATATGTAAATGATGTAAACATAAGAAATGCTGCACGTGAATGTGGAATGAAAAGTACAAGTGCTTATGATTATTATATGGAGGCGTTAGATTTTAGTGAATGGGTAATAAAATATCTTGGAGATATAAAACAGTCAAATATGCTAAAAGTAGAAGATGGTGTTACACCAATTGGCAATGACCAAGAGTATTTAGCAGAAAATACAGGAGACCAAAATATATTTGAAGCAAGTGATACGAATGACCCTATGGTTTCTGGCTCAGCATTTAATAACCACAGATTAGGAGTTATAAGAAAATCAATAGAAACAAATTTAAATGCAACAATTTCTAATTATCATACAACAACACTTTTTGACTATGCAATGCCTGTATTATCTGATGATGATTGGTATAAAATATTAAATAATGTATCAGTAGTAACATTTTTACAAGGAATGTCAATCGGGTTTAGGTATTATAATAATTATGCAGTAATAACAAACAATATCAATAAAGAAGTTGTTAAGCCAGAAAATGTATATATTGTAGTAGAAGATGATTCTGGAAATAGAGAATATCATCAGCCTGGTTGTAAAGAATTGATAGAAAAATTAGCAAATGGAGATGTACACCTATTAGAAGAAAACACGGCAAGCTCTTCAGAATATGTTGCCAGTGCTTATCCAACAGCAAGTTTCCAGATGCAAAGTGTAAAAATTTCTGAAAACCAGGAAGAAGACCAAAACTTTTATTTCCAATCCAGGGGAAAGGGATACGTTAAAGAAGAGATAACTGGCAAAAAGACATTAACTGGTTGTTACAGTTGCATAGTTAATTCAACAGTAGAGTATGATATATATGACATCATGGAAGGAGTTGACCTTATAGATTATGACAACAAAACAGAAAATGGTGGAACTGGAGAAATTTCTTTTAGAAGTACAAACTCAGCATATCAAGCAATTAGAAAAGCTTATTTAACTGCACTAGCACGCGAAAGACAAGATTTATATAAGACTAACTTTGACTTGGATGCATTAAGATAGACTAAAATCACAAAGGTAATAAAACTTAGAAAAATTATGAAGTATATAAAATTGATGAAATGATTAAAATAAAAAAAATTGGTTATCCTATTTGTAAGGTTAAAAATCTTACTAAATGTTACAAGCAAAATCAAACCTGTTACTATATACCACAGAAAGAAGGATAATCAATGAAATTAATAAAAAAAGTTATATTTGTTTTTAGTTTAACTATAATATATGTATATGTGTGTAACATAAGTATGCTTCCAAATAATATTATTTTAATGCAAGGAGAAACTTTAAATCTAAATACAATTTTTGGACTAAATATATCATCAGAAGCAATGCAAGCATCAAGCAATTTAAACCATAGTATTGTGCAAGAAACAGGAGCAATGAGCGTAAGTTTAAATTTGTTTAATTTTTTACCAGTAAAAGATATGACTGTAAACGTAATTCCAGAAACCACAGTAATACCACTGGGAAAAGCCATAGGCATGAAACTATATACAGACGGGGTTTTAGTGGTTGGAATGTCCGAAATTCAAGGGCAAAAACCATATGAGGGCTCTGGAATAGAAGCAGGAGATACAATAGTAGAAATTGACAATGTAAAAATAAACAGCACAAACGAATTAATCCAATGTGTAAACAGTTCTAATGGCAAAAGCGTAGAAATAAAATATATTAGTGATGAGCAAGAAAAGACTGCCAATATAGAGCCTGCCAAGGATTCTGACAATGAATATAAACTAGGATTATGGGTTAGAGATGCAGCAGCAGGAGTTGGTACACTAACATTTTATGAGCCTTCTACTGGAGACTTTGCAGCTTTAGGCCATGGAATAAATGATGTTGACACATATGAGCTAATTCAAATTGCAAATGGGGAGTTAGTAACTACAAACATATTAGATATAATAAAAGGTGAAGATGGCTCTCCAGGAGAAATAAGGGGCTCAATAGATAATTGCATAACATTAGGAAAAATAAATAAAAACACTGCACTAGGTGTATATGGCAACATTACTAATAGTGCTAGACTCAACTTAAATAACTCAAAAGAAATGGAAGTCGCAAATAGAAGTGAAATAACAACAGGAAAAGCAGAGATTATGTGCGAATTAGAAAACGGACAAATCGAAAATTATGAAATAGAAATACAAAAAATATTTCCAGAAAATAATAGTGATAACAAAAGTATGTTAATAAAAGTAACAGATGATGAGCTTATAGAAAAAACGGGAGGAATAATACAAGGAATGAGTGGAGCACCAATAATTCAAAATGGAAAATTCATTGGTGCAATAACACATGTGTTAGTAAATGACTCTACAACTGGATATGCAGTATTTGCTGACTTAATGATAAAACAAATGCGTGAGGTAAGTTAATGAAAAATAATAGAGGAATTTCTTTAATATCTTTTATACTATTTATTTTAGTGATTATATTGTTTGCATTTCTTTATTACGAAATATTTTATATAGATATATTTGGCGTAAAAAATGAAGATATTGCAGCAGTAAATGCGGTAGAGCAAACTGATGTAATAGACATGCCAAGTAGTCAAAATTTAGCAACAAACAATGAAGTGACAGAAGAAGTGTCGCCTATTATAAATAGTAATTTACGGTAGTAGCGAAGAACTAAATAGTTATAAATATTATTATAATCAATTAGATGAGTACGGAAAGATTATATATGATGGATTTGTGGAAAACAAAGAAAGAATGAAGTCAGGAGCATATACCATAGATTTTGGCACACAGTTTAATGGCTTATTAAACTCAGAAAATGGAGAAGATAAATTAAACGTAGCATTTCAGTCCGCCTGGAATGCCTATACATACGACAATATGGATTTATTCTATATAGATGTTGAAAAACTAACTTTAACTACACGAACAATGACTTTAGCAGGAATTTCTACACATAGTGTAGATTTATCGAATGGCAGTAATAGTACATATTTAAAAGATAGCTTTACAAATCAAGCTAAACTAAGTGGAAAGTTAAATCTTTTAGAAGCAATGAGAAAAGAAATAAAAAATCAGTTAGATGGATATACAGATTATGAAAAAATTAAGCAAGTACATGACTGGATGATAGAAAACGTAGAATATGATGTGGATTTGGTAGCTGATGAGCCATACTCTATATCAGGAGCGTTAACAGAAGGAAAAACAGTGTGCGAAGGATATGCACGAGGCTTTAAATATATTTTGGATGAGCTAGGCATACCTTGTGTGTTGATAAGTGGAACTGCAACAAATTCCAATGGCGAAACCGAATCCCATGCATGGAATTATGTGGAGCTAGAAGGAAAGTGGTATGCGGTAGATGTAACATGGGATGACCCTGTAATTGTAGGCGATGGATATATAACATCTGATGTAAAATATAAAAACTTTTTAAAAGGCTCAGATACATTTTTTGAAACACATGAGGCAGATGGGTATTTGTCACCAAACAGCATTGAGTTTACTTTTCCAGAATTGAGTGAAGAGGACTATTAAAAGGAGAGAATAGCAATGGGAGATTTTGTGCATTTGCATGTGCATAGTGAATTTAGTTTATTAGACGGAGCAAATAGAATAAAGGACTTACCAGTAAGAGCAAAAGAGCTAGGAATGGATGCCATGGCAATTACAGACCATGGTGTTATGTTTCGGGGCTATTGACTTTTATAAAGCTTGCAAAGCAAATGGAATAAAGCCTATCATTGGGTGTGAAGTGTATGTAGCACCTCGCTCAAGACATGATAAAGATGCTGAGCTAGATAGCAAGTATAATCATTTAATTTTACTTGCTAAAAATAATGAAGGGTATAAAAATCTTTCAAAGCTTGTTTCTTTAAGTTTTACAGAAGGTTTTTATTACAAGCCTCGTATAGATAAAGAAATACTAGAAAAATACCATGAAAACTTAATTTGCTGTAGTGGATGTTTAGCTGGAGAAGTTCCACAAGCAATTTTAAAAAATGACATGGAGGAAGCTAAAAAAGCAGCTAATTGGTTTAAGAGCATATTTGGAGATGACTATTATTTGGAAATCCAAAATAATGGTGTAAGAGAGCAGGTATTAGTAAATCAAAAATTAGTACAACTTGCAAGAGAATTAAATATACCACTTGTTGCAACAAATGATGCACATTATTTAAAAAGAGAAGATGCATACAATCATGAAGTATTGCTATGTATTCAAACAGGTAAGAGAATGACGGATGAAGACAGAATGCGTTTTGAAACAGATGAGCTATACATTAAATCACCTGAAGAAATGAAAGAGTATTTTGCAAATGTACCAGATGCTATAGAAAACACAGTAAAAATTGCAAATGAGTGCAATGTAGAATTTGAATTTGGACATACTATACTGCCTAATTATGATGTGCCAGAGGGCTTCGCAACACATTATGATTATCTAAAACATCTTACAGATGAGGGAATTATAAAACGCTATGGAGAAAATCCATCTCAAGAAATAATCGAGAGAAAAGATTATGAGCTTTCTGTTATAAATAAAATGGGATATGTGGACTATTTCTTAATAGTTTGGGATTATATAAATTATGCAAAATCAAAGGAAATTCCTGTTGGACCAGGACGTGGCTCTGGTGCAGGCTCTATAGTAGCATATGCAATAGGAATTACAGACATAGACCCAATTAAATATGGACTAATTTTCGAAAGATTTTTGAATCCAGAAAGAATTAGTATGCCAGATTTTGATGTTGATTTTTGTTATGAAAGAAGACAAGAAGTAATAGACTATGTTGGCAGAAAATATGGACATGACCATGTATCACAGATTATTACATTTGGTACAATGTCTGCAAGAATGGTAATCCGTGATGTGGGAAGAGCGCTAGATGTATCATATGCAGAAACAGATAAGTTAGCCAAAATGGTGCCAAACGAATTACACATTACAATAAAAAAAGCGATGGAGCAAAATAGAGAATTACGCGAATTGTATGAGTCTAATGAGGAGTACAAAAAACTATTAGACATTGCCATGGCATTAGAGGGAATGCCAAGACAGGCTTCAACACATGCATGTGGTATAGTTATTACTAAAGAGCCAGTAGATACATATGTGCCTTTGTACATGAGAGATAACGCAATTTCTACACAATATATAATGACCACACTAGAAGAATTAGGACTTTTGAAAATGGACTTTCTAGGTCTTAGAACTCTTACAGTTATACAAGATACAAAAAATTTAGTAGAGCAAAATAGAGGAATAAAAGTAGAATTTGACAAAGACATGAATGATGCTAAAGTATATAAACAATGGCAAGATGGCACATCAGTTGGAATATTCCAATTTGAGAGCCAAGGTATGACAAACTTTATGAAAGAATTAAAACCAGACTGCCTAGAAGATATTATAGCAGGTGTTTCACTTTATCGACCAGGGCCAATGGACCAAATTCCAAGATATATTGCCAACAAAAAGGACCCAGACAATGCAGTATATACACATGAAAGACTAAAACCAATATTGAATGTAACTTACGGCTGTATGGTATATCAAGAGCAAGTTATGCAAATAGTTCGAGATTTGGCAGGTTATTCGCTTGGAAGAGCTGACTTAGTAAGACGTGCCATGGGTAAGAAAAAACTAGATGTAATGGCAAAAGAGCGTGAAATCTTTATAAATGGCCAAGTAGATGACGACGGAAATATTGTTGTACCAGGATGTGTACGTAATGGTATAGATGCGGAATCTGCAAATAAAATATTTGACGAAATGGCAGAATTTGCAAAATATGCATTTAACAAATCACATGCAGCAGCATATGCAGTTTTATCATATCAAACAGCATACCTAAAAACATATTATCCAGCTGAATTTATGGCTGCAATGCTTAACAGCTTTTTAGGAAACTTAGATAAAATACCAACATATATTGATGAATGTAAAAGACTTAATATAGAAATTTTAAAACCAGATATAAACAAGAGTTACACAAAATTTACAGTAGACGAAAACAAAATACGTTTTGGACTTGGAAGTATCAAAAATGTTGGGCGAGGAGCAGTTGACGAGATAGTAGAAGAAAGAAAAGAAAATGGAGAATTCAAAGACTTTGCGGACTTCTGCGAGAGAATCGCCAATGCATCAGTAAATAAAAAATGTATAGAAAGCTTAATAAAAGCAGGAGCATTTGACAACTTTGAGCAAACCAGAAGAACATTGTTAGAATCATATGAATCAATAGTAGACTCTATAGCAGAAAGTAGCAAGAAAAGCTTTGATGGACAAGTTAGCATGTTTGACTTAGGTGGAGCCGAGCAAAAAAAGATGGAAGAGCTAAAATATACATATAAAGTGATGCCAGAATTTACAGAAAGAGAAATGCTTTCTATGGAAAAAGAGATGCTTGGATTATACATTTCTGGACATCCACTAGATAAATTAAGACATCAAATAGAAATGCAAACTAATATAAATACAGCAATGATGAGAGAAGTACAAAGTGATAGCAGCCTAGATGAAGAAACTATAGAAGAATATAGAGAAGGGCAGAGCTATAAAGACATAAAAGAAGCGGATATAGCTCAAAACATGAAATTAGAGCCAAAATCACAATTGCAAGATGGACAATTTGTAAAATATGCAGGTATTATTTCAAGTGTAAAAAAGAAATTTACTAAAACAAATAAAATAATGGCATTTGTCACAGTTGAAGATTTATATGGAGCTACAGAAGTAATTGTATTTGAAAATTGTTATCAAAATTGCTCAAATATTTTAATGGAAGACAATATAGTTTTGGTAGATGGACGTTTAAGCATTAGAGAAGACGAAGATATAAAAATAGTAGCAAAAGAGATAAAAGAATTTGGAGAGCAAAAGAAAAAAGTTTTAATTTTGGATATTACAAATACTAATGATGAGCAAAAAGAAAAATTAAGAGGAGCAATTAAGTATTTTTCTGGCGAAAGAAACAATATTCCAATCCAAATAGTTAATGGAGAAAAGAAAGATATGGCAGGCGGAATATTTGTAAATAACCTTGGAAATAGCAGTAATAGTGAGACTTTAGAGGAATTTCAAGATATAATTGGAATGGAAAATGTACGTGTAGAGGAAGTATAAACTATTATAAAATACATTGGTTGGCTAGAGAGTTAAATACTTGAAAAAATTTCCAATTTTTTTCTAATAATATTTGACAAATATTGTAAATGGTGATATAATTAAAGTTACCGAAAGGCAAAATTTATTATTGGAGGCATGACGAAAATGCAGGAAAACAACAAAGGAAAAGACAACGTGAACATGAACGTGGAAGTGAGGTTTGGAACTGATATCCGGTTTCCCAATGGTACGGTATATATCAATGAGGAGCCAAAGACTGATGATAACCCAAACGAAGTCATCATTGATTTTGTGGCAGTTAATCAGGAAGATATCAGATTCGAAGGCAAAGGAATGGAGAATATTTCTGGTAAAGCTCTTAAGCTTGCTGAAAAATTCATCAAGAACAAATGCTTCGAAACTCCGAGCTGGAATCACGCCACATCGGTTAATGCCTAAAAGGAAAATTGCGATAGCAATTTCCTGAAAACCAAGCAAAACCCTTGCTGCAAATGCAGTAAGGGTTTTGTATGTTACAAAAATATTACAGAAAGTACAAAGATATTTTAGCTAGAATAAATATTGATTTTCTACATAAGAAATAGTATAATATAGTAGGCAAATAGGGAGTGATATCGAAGTGGTCATAACGAGCTGCACTGGAACTGCAGTACCCTCGTTTCGGGGGCCGTGGGTTCGAATCCCACTCACTCCGCCAACTCTTTTAGGTAGGAGGACAATTATTTGGAAATTTTAGAGATTTGTCGTGAGCTTACAAAAGAAATTCCATCAGAGCAAATATATATGAATGAGCCAATGAGCAAACATACTACATTTAAAGTAGGTGGAAATGCAGATATATTTGCGAAGGTGAAAAATATAAAAGAGCTAAAACATGTTATAAAAATAGCAAGAAAAAATGATATACATATAACAATTATAGGGAATGGAAGTAATGTTTTAGTTAAGGATAAAGGCATACGAGGAATTGTATTGCAAATAGATTTTGAAGATGTGGCAATAGAGAAAAAAGACGAAAATACAGCAATTGTTACTGCTGGTGCAGGGGTTAAACTTGCAAGTTTAGCACAAACTTTACTAAAAAATAGTATAACTGGTTTTGAATTTGCATCACGGAATACCTGGAAACATAGGTGGAGCTATTAGAATGAATGCGGGAGCTCATGGAATGGAAATGAAAGATATAGTGATTTCTACCAAATGCCTAGATTTAAAAATTTATAATATGATTTTAGAAAGAACTAATATTGATGATATTGAAATTACAGAAGCTGTAGAAAAATCAGATGAGCCAGAGATAGTAGAATTAAGTAATGAAGAGCAAAAATTTACTTATCGAGATAGTATATTTTCAAGTAGAAGATATGTTATATTGGCGGCTAAATTGCAATTGACTTATGGAAATATGGAAGAAATAAAAAATAAGATGGAAGAGTTGTTAAAAAGCAGAAGAGAAAAGCAACCAAACATGCCAAGTGCAGGTAGTATTTTTAAAAGAGGAGAAGATTACATTTCAGCAAAGTTAATAGATGAGTGTGGATTAAAGGGATATACAATAGGTGGAGCACAAGTTTCTGAAAAACATGCAGGTTTTATTGTAAATACAGGTGAAGCTACTGCACAGGATATTTTGGATTTGATTGCTTATGTTAAAGAAGTTGTATTTGAAAAAACAGGAAAATCTATTAAGTTAGAAGTAGAAGTTTTAGGAGAGTAATAGGATAGAAAGGAATCACAAAAATGAAAGGTTTTTTTAAATGGTTTAAAGCAAACACAAAAATCAAAAGATGGATATTTCTTATTATTATTGGAATTCTTTTATGTTGCTATGGAATGGCAGAGATATTAACAAGCAGGCAATTAGAATTTGGAAATGTGGCTAAAATAGCAGCAATATTTGTTGTTGGCTTTATATTCATCATATATAGTATTATAGCTATTCAAAAGAGAACACTTGAAATATTAGTAGAAGATACAGACAAGAGAATGAAAGATGAAAAGTCAAATGTTAAAACATTGATTTTTAATAAAAGAGTGTACAATCAAGGTCCTAAAATTGTAGCAATTGGTGGAGGCACAGGTTTAAATGCTGTTTTAAGAGGACTAAAAAATTATACAGATAATATTACTGCGATTGTTACAGTGTCAGACTATGGAGAGCAAAAAACAGAATCGAGAAAGTTATTAGAAACATTACCTTTAGATGATGTGAAAGAAAGTATTGTAGCACTTTCTTCTAAAGAAAAATCCATGGAAAGCTTAATGAATTTTAAGTTTAAGAGCGGAAGGTTAAGCAATTTATCTTTTAGCGATATTTACTTTTTGGCAATGCAAGATTTATACAAAGATTTTACAGAATCTGTTAAACAATCAGAAAATATATTTAATATGACTGGAAAAGTTTTGCCAGTTACTATGGAAGAAATAAAGATTTGTGCAGAGCTAGAAGATGGCACTGTTATAGAAAGTAAAGACAAAATACCAGAAGTAATAAATAATAAAACATGTAAAATAAGCAGAATATTTATTAATCCATCAAATTGTAAACCAGCACCTGGTGTTATAGAGGCAATAATGGAAGCTGATGCTATTGTAATTGGACCAGGAAGTTTGTACACAAATGTAATTCCTAATTTATTGGTAAAAGGTGTCGCAAAAGCAATAAAAGAAAGCAAAGCTTTTAAAGTATATGTAAGTAATATAATGACAGAGCCAGGTCAAACAGATAATTATTCTTTATCAGAGCATATTAAAGCCATTAATGAGCATGTAGGAAAAGGTGTTATTGAATATTGCATATATGATACAGGAGAGATTATTCCTGAGTATATTAGAAAATACAACATGGAAGGCTCCGAATTAGTAGAGCAAGACGTTTCAAAAGTGAAAGTAGAAGGTGTTTATCTTATTCAAAGAGATTTATCTCACATTGAAAATGGATATATACGTCATAACCCTGATGCAATTGCTGCATCTATTATACAACTTATATGTGATGATTTGAAATTTAACAATATGGAAAATAATGCACAGTATATGATGCTTAATAATAAATTGAAGGACAGCAAAAAATCTTTAAAGAAGAGTGCAAAAGAAAATAAGAAGACTATTGAAAAAGAAAAGAAAAATAGAATGAAGCATGGTAAAAGCAAATTCTTTGAAAAATATAATGATAGAATACAATCAATAAAAGAATCAGATTTGAAGCAGAAACAAAAAGAAAAAATGCAAAAAAACAAAAAATAATTTCACGAGCATTAAATATTGAAGTAAAAAACATTAATAATCTTAGAAAATCAATTATTATGGAGGAAAACAAATGAAGTTTGAAAAAGAGAAATTATCTTTGGAAGAAGGACTAAAGAAAGAGTGGTTAATAACCAATGGGATTGGAGGATATAGCAGTTCTACAATATTGGGTGCTAATACACGTAAATATCATGGACTTTTAGTGGCTCCATTGATGCCACCAGGAAATAGACAAGTAATATTATCTAAGCTAGATGAAAGCATAGAAATAGAAGGAAAAAACTATAACTTATATACCAATGTTTGCAAAGATTTTATTTCAGATGGATATAAAAATTTAGTAAGCTTTGAAAAAGAATATATACCAATATTTACATATCAAGTTGAAGATATATCAATAAAAAAATTTATTTGTATGGAGCATGGAAAAAATACTGTTAGTGTTTTTTACTACATAAAAAATGGTGAGGAAAAATCCAAATTAACATTAGCTCCAGTTGTGAATTTTAGAGGATTTCACACAACAAATAATAGTGAAGATTTCCAGCTAAAACAAGAAATAGAAAACAACAAAATAAAATTAATATTGGGAGAGCATTCACAAAATCCTATTTACGTCTTCTTATCAGAAGGAAAATATATAAAACATGACAATGATATTTTTAGAAACATGTATTATATAGAAGAGGAAAAAAGAGGACAAGGTGCAATAGAAAATCATGCTGTGCCAGGTGTTTATGAAGTTGATATTGAGCCAAATGAAGAAAAACTTATTACTTTTGTATGCTCACTAGAGCAAAACATAGAAGAAATAAATGCAAAAGATTTAATTAATAAGGAAATTGTAAGATTAAGCACACTTATATATAATACTGATTTTCTAGATGAAAGAAATAAAGAGGCAAAAAATCCAGAGTATGTTAATTTAGTTAAAAATTTTGTAATTGCAGCAGATAACTTTATAGCATATAGACCTTCTTTTGCACTATATACAATAATTGCAGGATATCACTGGTTTCTAGATTGGGGAAGGGATACACTAATTTCAATGGAAGGGCTTTTACTAAAAACAAAGAGATTTGAAGAAGCAAAAGAAGTATTGTTAACTTGCATACGAGACATAAAGTATGGATTAGTGCCAAATGGATATTCTGGATATGACGGAAGACCTTTGTACAATAGTGTTGATGCCTCATTGCTGTTATTCGAAGAAGTAAAGAAGTTCTTAAAATACACGAATGAATATGAATGGGTAAGAAATAATATATATCCTTCATTAGTAAAAATAATGAATGCATATCAAAATAGAATTGACATCGATGGAAATAATATTTATATGGATGAGGATTTCTTAATAGCATCAGGAACAGAAAACATACAAAACACATGGATGGATGCAAAGATAGGAAATTATGTTGTGACTCCTAGAAATGGAAAAGCAGTAGAAGTCAATAGTTTGTGGTATAACGCATTGAAAGTTATGGAAGAGCTTACAATATTAATGCGTGGAAAAGAAGAATCAAAAAGATATGCAGATTTAGCAAAAAAATGTAAGAAGAGCTTTAATGAAAAATTCTATAACAAAAAAAGAAAATGCTTATATGACGTATTAGGAGACTCAAAAATAAGACCAAACCAATTATTTGCAACAGCTCTTTCATATCCTGTTTTGGATGTTACATCAGACGAAGCAAAAGAAATGCTAAACACAGTAGAGAAAAAACTGCTTACACCATATGGATTAAGAACATTGGCAAAAGGAGAGCCAGGATATAGAGAAAGATATGAAGGCGATATGATAAAAAGAGATATGAGTTATCACCAAGGTGTTATTTGGCCATGGCTTTTAGGACTATATTATGATACTTTAAGAAACATGATAAAAGAAGAAAAAAATAAAACTACTAGAAAAGAATTAGAAAACAAGCTTGGCGAATTTAGAGAAAGTGTAAAGAAAACATTTGTCGAAGAAATGAATAATGGTGATAGCGTAGGTAGTATTTGCGAGCTATATGATATAGAGAATAAAAAATATTTGCCACAAGGTGCAAAATTCCAAGCATGGAGTGTAGGAGAAGTGTTTAGAATAATACTCTAAAACAAAGGAGCAAAAGAAAATGAGAATTTTAGGAATAGACCCAGGTTTTGCAATAACCGGATATAGTATAATTGATTATATAGGAAACAAGTTTAAATTGATTAACTCAGGAGCAGTATTAACAGAAGTGGGACAATCATTCCCTCTAAGACTACTTAAATTGAATAATGATTTGGAAAATATAATAGACACATATAAACCAGATGCTATTTCTGTGGAAGAGTTATTTTTCAATAATAATGCAAAGACAGCTATAAATGTGGCACAAGCTAGAGGAGTTATACTTGTAGTAGGATGCAGAAAAAATGTGCCAACATATGAATATACTCCACTTCAAATAAAACAATCAGTTGTGGGGTATGGTAGAGCAGATAAAATACAAGTGCAAAAAATGGTAAAAACAATATTAGGAGTAGATAAGCTTCCAAAATTAGATGATACTACGGATAGCATGGCTGCTGCAATATGCCATGCTCATTCGGCTAAGTTCGCAGTGAAACTTTAGGATTGATAGGGTGTCCCTTCTGTACAAGAGGCTGAAGAGAGGAGTGATAAAATGTCAGTTAAATTACTTTATGGTGAAGAAACGTATTTATTAGAGACAAAATTAAAGAGAATAAAAAAAGATTTTGGTGAGTTAGTAAAGGGAATTAATTATATACAACTAGATGAGACAAATGTAAAAGAGCTAATTTCTGACATTGAAACTCCTGCATTTGGATATGAGAATAAGCTTATTATTGCAAGAAATACAGGTTTATTCAAAAAAGAAAAGAAGAATGCAAGAGGAGCAGACGTCGCTTTAAATGATTTGATGCTAAAGATTGCACAATATATTGATGAGAATATTTCGTTAATAAATGAAGCAGTAGAGCTAGTTTTTGTGGAAGAATCTGCAGAAAAAAATACTCTATATAAGACTATAGAAAAAAATGGAGAAGTAACGGAGTTTGCACCTTTGAAGTTACCTCAACTTATTCAAAATATTCAAAAGATTTGTGCTGCTTACAAAGTAAAGATAGATAATGAAACTACTAAATATTTTGTAGAATTATGTGGCGCGAATATGCAAGATTTAATAAACGAAATTAGAAAGTTAATTGAATACGTAGGAGAAAATGCCACCATTACTAAAAAAGATATTGATTTGTTATGCATTAAACAAATAGATAGCGTAATATTTGATTTGACAGATAACCTTGGAAAAAAAGATACTAAAAAAGCAATAGAGGTTTTAAATAATTTATTATACGAAAAAGAGCCAATACAAAAAATTTTAATTACGTTATATAATCATTTTAAAAAGTTATATATCGTAAAAATTGCCGAGGAATACAGAAAAGATTTAGCTACTTCTATGAAATTAAAGCCAAATCAGCTTTTCTTAACTACAAAGTATAAAATGCAAGCTAGCTATTTTTCGAAGGAAGAAATAGAAAATATCATGGAAGAATTTATAAATTTAGATGCAAATTATAAAGTAGGACTAATAGATATAAATATTGGTCTAGAGGCTATACTTTGCAGATATTGCTCATAATATATAGAGAGCAAAAAATATTCTATCGGAAAGGAAATGATATTTGATGGAAAAATATGATTTAATTGTTGTAGGAATGGGACCAAGCTCTATATTTTTAGCATATGAGCTGATACAGAAAAATCAAGCTAAAAAAGTTTTACTTATTGAGGAAGGCAAAAGGGTAGAAGACAGATTTTGCCCAATAGAGCAGACTGGAAAGTGCATTAAATGTAAACCTTTTTGCAATATAACAAGTGGTTTTTCAGGAGCAGGCGCTTTTTCGGACGGCAAGTTATCGTTATACAATCCGGAAGATGATGATATTTATGTAGGAGGAAATTTACATGAATATATAGGCGTTCCAAAGACAAAAGAGCTGATAGATTATGCTGATAATATCTATTTGAAGTTTGGAGCAGATAAAAAATTAGAGGGCGTCCAATATAAAGATGAAATAAAAGCAATAAAAGATAAAGCAAAAAAAGAAGGAATTAATTTAATAAATATTCCAATAAGACATTTAGGAACTGAAAAAAGCCATGAAATATACGGTAGAATAGAAAAATATCTTGAAGAGCATGGAATAAATATGATGTTTAGCACTATAGTAGAAGATATTATTATAGAAGCAGGAAAAATAAAAGGCGTAAAAATAAAGAATGCCAATAAAGTGGCTGAAAACGTTGAATTAGAAAGTATTTATGGAGACAAAGTGGTAATAGCTGTAGGCAGAAAAGGAGCTAATTGGCTTACAGAGTTATGTGAAAAACATGGTATTGCTACAAAACCCGGAACAGTTGATATTGGTATAAGATATGAATTGCCAGATAGCATAATGGAAGATGTAAATAAATATATGTATGAAGGTAAATTTATTGGAAGACCAGAGCCATTTAGAGATAAAGTAAGAACTTTTTGTCAAAATCCTAGTGGGTTTGTAGCAAATGAAGTATATGACAATAATTTAACACTTGTAAATGGACATTCATATAAGGATAAAAAGAGCACCAATACTAATTTGGCAATTTTAGTATCACATAATTTTACATATCCATTCAATAAGCCAATTGATTATGGTAGAAATGTGGCTAAGAATTTGAATGAATTAGGTGCTGGAAACATAGTGGTACAAAGATTGGGCGATATTTATAGAGGAAAGAGAACATGGGAGAATGAATTAAAAGAAAATTCAGTAGTGCCTACTCTAAAAACTGCTGTACCAGGAGATATCACATTCGCACTAGGATACAGAACTATGACTAATATACTTAAATTTATACGTGCTTTAGATAAGGTAATCGAAGGATTCGCTAATCCAGACAATCTACTTTATGGACCTGAAATAAAATTTTATAGTAACAAGGTTGAAGTAGATAATAATTTTGAAACAAATATTAAAGGGCTATATTGCATTGGCGACGGCGGAGGCATGACTAGAGGACTTATGATGGCATCTTGTTCTGGAATTGAGCTAGCTAGAATTCTAACAAAATCTTGTTTTTAGGGACGGAGGAAAAAAACAAGATTTTACAGATTTAGAAAAATAAAAAAATTGTATAAAATCACTCGGTTTTTCAAAGAATAATGAAAAAGGAGTGATTTTTTATGTATAATTTTAGAACAGATTTGGCATTAGAAAGAAGAGACTTATATAATAAAGCACATAATATTGAAAAAGATATTGATGGAATAGAAAATGAAGAAGAAAAAATAAATGACAATATAATTGTTTCAAGAGTAAAGGTTACAAATGAAAATGGAGAGCAGGCGATTGGAAAACCACAGGGAAATTATATTACAATAGATATTAAGAGATTAAAAATTGCCAATGAGCAAGAAATTCAAGAGGCTTCAGAAGCGGTTACAAAAGAATTAAAAGCTTTATTAGACAAACATATAAATCCACAAGAGCCAATTTTAGTAGTAGGGCTAGGAAATATATATGTTACCCCAGATGCTTTGGGACCCAAGGTTATAAATGAGATTGATATTACTAGACATTTGTTAGAATATATGCCAGAGATACTTGATGAAAGTACAAGAGAAGTCAGTGCAGTATCGCCTGGAGTGTTGGGGACAACTGGAATAGAAACTTTAGAAATCCTAAAAGGGATTGTGGATAATGTTAAGCCTAAATTAGTTATAGTAATAGATGCATTGGCATCTAGGAGTATCGAAAGAATTAGTAGCTCTATACAACTTGCAGATACTGGTATTGTGCCAGGTGCGGGAGTTGGAAATGCACGCAAAGAGCTTACAGTGCAAACGTTGGGGATACCTGTTATTGCAATGGGAATACCAACTGTAGTAGAAGCGGCTACAATTGCAGCTGATAGTTTGACTTTACTAATACAGAAAGTGCAGGAGCAAGCACAATCTAATGATTTTTTAAATAAGTTACAAGAAGAAGATAAGTATGAGTTAATAAAAGAGGTGTTAGCACCAGAGGAGTATAATTTTATTGTTACTCCTAAGGAGATTGATGGACTAATAGAGAAAATGAAGGATGTGGTAGCAAGAGGTATAAATTTTGCGATTAATTAAATTTTTTCTAACAACGTAAGGAAGTAATCCTGTTTAATAGTAAAAATATACTTAAAGTCCGCGCAGGGAGTTTATATTTAAATAAATGAGCGGAGCAGGGAGCTCCGTCGGGACGAAGCGAATTTATTTAAATAAAACTCCCGTTGCAGGACATATCTAACTTTAATACTATTAAACAGAATTACTTCCTAATTTTATTGCAAATTTGCACAGAGTGAATTAATGTGGTATAATAAAGCCAAAAATTAACTAAAGAGAGGAATGAAAAAAATGAAAATTCTTGCAATAGGAGATGTAATAGGAGAAATAGGTTTAAATGAATTAAAAAATGTTTTACCTAATGTTATAGAAAAAGAGAATATAGATTTTGTTGTTGTAAATGCAGAAAATACTTCAGGTGGTATGGGGCTTACAATTAAAGATTTTAATACATTGCTTAAAATGCCAATAGATATTATGACTATGGGAAATCATACATGGGGCAAGAAAGATATTTTTACTTTTATAGATAATCCAAAACTCATAAGACCGGCTAATTATTCAAAGGGAGTTCCAGGAAGAGGATATCAAATTTGCAAGTGTAAAGATAAAAAAATTGCTGTTCTTAATTTAATAGGAAGAACAGATATGAGTATTCAATCAGAGAATCCATTTACTCTTGCAGAAGAATTAGTAAATAAACTAAACAAGGAAGCAGATGCTATTATTGTTGATTTCCATGCAGAGGCAACTGCAGAAAAAATTGCAATGAAATATTTTTTAGATGGCAAAGTAAATATTATCTTTGGTACGCATACTCATGTGCAAACAGCAGATGAGGAGATAACAGAGAAAGGGACTGCATATATAACAGATATAGGAATGACAGGTCCAAAGAAGTCAGTTATAGGAATGGATGTAAAAGCATCAATAAAAAGATTTGTAACATCACTTCCAGAAAGATATAAATTAGCAGAAGGTGAGGCTATTTTTAACGGATGCGTTTTTGAGTTGGATGATGCAACCATGAAGGCTAAAAATATTTACAGAATTAAATATTAATTTGTCGACATTAGTTGAATTTAAAAAAATGCAGATGGCATAAACAATAAAATGTCATAATTTGTCGAAAAAGCTCGATGAGTTTTTCCTGTTTTTTCCAAAAAGCACTAGACAATTTCCAGAAATTGTAATATAAATATACTTGTTGATTAAAACAAATAAAAAAATATAGGAGGCAAAAATGGAAATTTTAAAAATCTCATCGAAGTCAAATCCAAATTCAGTAGCAGGTGCTATTGCCGGTTTGGTAAAGGAATCTAACAAAGCAGAAATGCAAGCAATAGGGGCAGGAGCACTTAATCAAGCCGTAAAAGCTGTAGCAATAGCAAGAGGATTTGTCGCACCAGCAGGTGTTGACCTAGTATGCATACCTGCATTCGCAGAAGTTGAAGTGGAAGGAGAAGATAGAACAGGAATTAAGCTTATTGTAGAATCCAGAAAATAATCTAAAATCTTATGAAAATAAAAGAAATTAAATAAAAAGATAGGGGGCACTTTTAAAGCTGTGCCTCTTTTGTTTTTTTACAAAAGTAGTTGAAAAAAACTTATTTATGTTATATATTAATGTTACGATATTTTAAGAAAAGTAAGGAGGGGCATATGAAATCCAATATCATTAAATACATATTTATTATATTTGCAATAGGAATAATTGTATTTGCTATTTACAAAATGAATTTTCAAGATAATGGGCAAAATACGGCCAATGTAGAGAGCACAACTCAAAATAGTTCTCAAGACAAAGAATCTGTTTTGAATATTGGAATTTCAGATTTTGATAATATTAATCCACTTGTTACCAAAAACAAGGATATTATTAGTTTATCAACTATTTTATATGAGCCCTTACTAGAAATTACAGAGGATTATGGAATAGAATTAAAACTTGCTGAAGAATGCTCGAAATCGGATGCAACTACGTATTTAGTAAAACTTAAGAATAATTTAAAATGGGATAATGGAAGCAATGTAACAGGAGAAGACGTAAAATTTACTGTAGAGAAGTTACAAGAAGGCGAATCTGTTTATTCTGATAATGTAGAAAATATTAAATCAGTAGAAATAATAGATGGTAATACCATTAGATTTAATTTAAAAAAAGAAGAGCCATTTTTCGAATATAATTTGATATTTCCAATAGTATCAAGCTCACAATTTAAAGATGAAGATTTTTATAAATCAAGAATCGCTCCATATGCTACTGGAATGTACAAAGTTTCAGCAGCTACAGGAGAAAGTATGGAATTGGTACAAAATGAAAATTGGGCAAATCCAAATAATGTAGAAAGAAATATAGATAAAATTACAATATATTTTTATGATACAATGGGAGATGCATACAATAGCTTAAAAATTGGAAACATAGATTTGGTTTGCACTTCTATAACTAATGTAGAAGATTATATTGGAACAATAGGATTTGCTACAAAAGACTACAAAGGCAGAGAATTGGATTTTATTAGCCTAAATTGTGAAGATAGAATATTAGAAAATAAAGAAGTAAGACAGGCAATAAATTATGCAATAGATAAAAATAAAATAAACTCATCGGTTTTTAGTAATAACTATTATGTTTCTTCCTTCCCATTAGACTATGGCAGCTATTTATATGATAAAGAAAGTAAATCTAGTTATAATGAAGAAAAAGCAAAAGAAGTATTAGAAGATGCGGGCTGGGAGTATAGATATGGTTACTGGAGAAAAACAGAAAATTATACTACACAATATCTTAATTTGAATTTGGTTGTAGAAAATAGTAATAAAACTAGAGTAAAGGTAGCAGAGCTAATAGAGGAGCAATTGGAAGAAATAGGAATAAATGTATCTTTATACAAAGTTTCGAATTCATCATACAAAAATTATTTAAAAAATAAAAATTACGATATGATTATAACAGGCGTAAACAATGGATATAGCCCAGACCTCAGCTACTTTCTAAGCAAAGGCAACATAGCAAATTATGAAAATGAAGAAATAACAAGCATTTTAAACGAAGTGAAAAACATTTCTGATAAAGATTTATTGAAGGAAAAGTATAATAGAATAATAGAGATATACGAAGATGAAGTACCATATATTTGTTTATATAGGAATAAGAGCAAGGTGGTTTATAGTATTAGAGTGACGGGAAATATTAATCCTAATAATTATACTGCTTATTATAATTTTGAAGATTGGTACAGGCAATAGGTTTAATTAATTAAACTAGAAGATAAAAAAATAAAAAAACACTTGACAAATTTTAAAAATGTTATATAATACAAACAGTTGTTTTTGAAAAACACGTTAACAAGGAGGAAAAATAAATGAATAATCAAAATCCAGAAAAAATGAAAGCATTAGAAGCAGCGCTAGGTCAAATTGAAAAACAATTTGGTAAAGGCTCAGTTATGAAATTAGGAGACTTTGGAGCAATGGAGGTAGAAGCAATACCTACAGGTGCACTAAGTTTAGATATAGCTTTAGGAATAGGAGGTATTCCTAGAGGAAGAATTGTAGAAATTTATGGACCAGAATCTTCTGGTAAAACAACTCTTGCATTACATATGATTGCAGAGGCACAAAAATTAGGTGGAGAAGCAGCTTTTATTGACGCAGAGCATGCTTTAGACCCTGTTTATTCAAAACATCTTGGAGTAGATATTGATAATTTAATTGTTTCACAACCAGATACTGGTGAGCAAGCTCTAGAGATAACAGAAGCATTGGTAAGAAGCGGTGCAATAGATATAATAGTAGTAGATTCAGTTGCTGCATTAGTACCAAAAGCAGAAATAGATGGCGATATGGGAGATGCTCATGTAGGTCTACAAGCAAGACTTATGTCTCAAGCATTAAGAAAATTAGCGGGTGTAATCAACAAATCAAAAGCAGTAGTTATATTTATAAACCAATTAAGAGAAAAAGTTGGTGTAATGTTTGGAAATCCAGAAACTACAGCAGGAGGTAGAGCTCTAAAATACTATGCATCAGTAAGATTAGACATTAGAAAAATAGAAAACATAAAACAAGATGGCGAAGTAATAGGAAATAGAGCAAGAGTAAAAGTCGTAAAAAATAAAGTGGCTCCACCATTCAGAGAGGCTGAATTTGATATTGTTTATGGTAAAGGAATTTCTAAAGAAGGAAATATCTTAGATATAGCTGTAAACTTAGACATAATAGAAAAATCAGGCTCATGGTTTAGCTATAATGGAGAGAGAATTGGTCAAGGTAGAGAAAATGTTAAAAAATATTTAGTAGATAATCCAGATGTGGCTAAAGAAGTTGAAAAGAAAATTAGAGATAACTTTAATACAGCATTTGAGAAAAGCTTAGGTGATGAGGTTGAGGATGAAGAGCAGGAGACTGAGCCAGAAGAATAAATTTTGAAAAGTGGAGAATAGCAATTCTTTGACAAGCGAAAAGTTATATGATAAAGCAAAAAGGAGAAAATAATGGCAGACATTGAAGAACTAGAAAAGTTAGATAAATTAAAAACAAAAGTACTAAAATACATAATGTTTAAGAAAAGAACTGAAAGAGAAATAAGAAGAAAGTTCGCTACGGTAGAAGACCAAGATTTATTGGATGATGTAATTGAAAATCTAAAAGAAATTGGATATATAGATGACAAAGACTATGTAGATAGAGCTGTAGCAGAATTTATGAATTTAAATAACTTGTCGTTAAAAGAGCTAAAGTATAAATTACAATCAAAAGGTGTAGATGCAGGCACTCTTGAAGATTATCTATATAAACATGAAGATGAGCTTCAAGAATATGAAACTAATTCTGCCAAAAACATTATATTAAAAAAACAAAATAGTATGGATGAGCAAGCCTTAATACAGCATTTGTTGAAAAAAGGTTATAAAATGGATTCAATAAAACAAGCTATTGCAATTATTGAAGAGTAAAAAATAATTTACAATCGAAGGGAATAATTAAATGCAAAATATACTTACATTAGAAACAACTAAATATAAAATAAAACTAGAGAACTTTGAAGGTCCTCTAGATTTGTTATGCCATTTGATAGATAAAAACAAAATGGACATTTATGATATTAATCTAAGTGAAATTACAGAGCAATACATAGAATACATAAATGAGATGGAAAAGATGAATTTAGAGGTAACAAGCGAGTTTTTGGTAATGGCTTCAACTCTTTTGTATTTGAAATCAAAAAATCTATTGCCAAACCAAGTTGAAGATGAAAAAGAGCTTACTGAAGAAGAGTTAATACAGCGTATAATAGAATATAAAAAATATAAGGAAATAACAAAAAAGCTACGTGAAATGTATCAAAAAAGTAGTAATGTAGTTTTTAGATTACCTGAAGTAATAGAGCTTCCAAAACAGAAACTAGAAAGAGATTATAAAAAAGAAATAATAGTAGATACATATTCTGAAATTGTAGATAAAAATGCTTCTAGATTAAATCAAAATGCTAAAAATATTGAAAAAATAGCTATTACAGAAACATTTTCTGTGGCGGATAAAGTAAAAACAATGTTTAAGGCTTTATTACATCAAAAAAAGTTTGTTTTTAATAGATTATTTCCTAAGCAAAAATGCTCTAATCCAGAAATTGTAACAGCTTTCACAGGATTGTTAGAGCTTTCGAGAAGAAGTAAAGTAACAACGAGCCAAGAGGAGCTATTTGGAGATATAACTGTAGAGAAAAATAATAAGAAGATAAGTTGAATTCTTAATATAAATTATTATATGGCAATATTTATGTTTAAAAATGAAAAAAATGGTAAAACTAGTATTAAATAACTTTCAAACTAGACATATGTCTAGAAAGGGATGAGAATTATTATGATACTAGTTTTATTTTTATGTGTAATAATTATGCTATTGATGATAGCAATAATTTTTACACTGCTTTCTACTATAAAAATCGATATAAAAAATTTTGAAGCTACAAATAAACAACATATAAAGCAAAATTATGAAGTGGCAATTTCTTTAAATATTTTGAATAAATTAAAATGGATAAGTTTCAGATTAAATGCTAAGAAGATGAAAAAATTAGTTATAAAAATGCATTTAGAGAAAATAGATATTAAAAAATTGGAGAGAGATTTACAGCTTTCAGATATACAAGAAATTTTTAGAATAAGAGCCAAAATATCAAGTTTAAATTTAAATATCAAAATTGGAATGAAAGATGCAGTCATAACTAGCTATATTGTGCCAATAATTTGTACAGTTATTTCATTAATATTACCACATATTACAGAAAAGAAAAACATCAGTAATATAAAATATAAGGTAGAGCCAGTATATAATCAAAATGCGTATCATATAAAATTAAATACTGTTCTAGAAATAAAGCTGATAAATGTACTAAATAGTGCATATAGAATATATAAATCTAGAAAATCATCTTCAGAAAAAAGTAAAGCTAATAAAATGGTAGCCACTAATTCGTAATTATTAAAATTAAAGTAGATATAAGGAACCTCAAAAAAATTTAACAAAAAATGTATAAATTAAAGTAATTTGGTACATATTATCAGTATAAAAATAGAAAAAAAGGAGAGTTGATAAAATGAGTGAGCATCCAATAGAAGGGCTTATGCTAACTGCTATGAATAGCATACAAGACATGGTAGATGTCAATACTATAATAGGCGAACCAATAGAAACTAGTAACAATATGGTAATAATACCAATATCAAAGGTAGGGTTTGGTTTTGCTGCAGGTGGAAGTGAATTTAGTGGTGAAACATTAGATGAATATACTAAAAAGGAAAAAGAAGAGCAGGTACAATATAGATTACCATTTGGAGGTGGAGCAGGTGCTGGAGTAAGTATTTCACCAGTTGCATTTTTAGTGGTAAGTACAAATAATGTTAAGCTGTTGCCTGTAAATCATTCTTCTGCTATAGATAAACTTATGGATTATGTACCAGATTTAATGGAAAAAGTAAATTGCTATTTAAATAAGTCAATGCAAAATAGAAAAGAAGAAAAGAAGGAAGAAGCAAAGCGTGCAGAAAGGGAGCATAAAGAGGCAAAAGAGAGTATCGATAACCTTACAGAGACAATCCAAAATGTAAACAGAATACGTCCAAGAAGAAATAGACTAGGACATAATCAGCCAACTAATGGACAAACATCAGTTACACCAGTAGATTATGATTACGAATATGATGAAACAGAAGAAAATAATGATTTTAATGAGGAAGAATAAAATTAGTAATAAATATAAAAAATCCAAAATATAATTTTAATAAAAATATATTTTGGATTTTTTTATATGGAGGTTTTTATGCTTTGGAATAAGAAAATAATAAAAATTATAGGCTTCACATTAATTTTCATAACGATTTTTACATTTTCAGTAGTACTTGCAACAGATGATAGCGTATATGTGTGGTCAGCTGACACAGAGCCACTAGCAGCTGAAACTGCAGAAACAGCAGACAATAGCCTAAACTTAGAATCAGGAGGAGCAGTTCTAATTGAGCAAAAGACAGGGCAAGTGCTCTATGAGCACAATATGCATGAGCAATTACGCCCAGCAAGTGTTACAAAAGTAATGAGCCTATTGCTCATTATGGAAGCATTAGATTCTGGCCAAATTTCATTAACAGATAAAGTTCCATGCACAGAAGATGCGGCGGGGATGGGAGGGTCACAAATTTGGCTCGAAGTTGGAGAAGAATTAACAGTGGATGAAATGCTAAAAGCAATATGTGTCGTAAGTGCAAATGACTGTACAGTAGCGATGGCCGATTATTTATGTGGTAGTCAAGAGGCATTTGTACAAAAAATGAACGAAAGAGCGAAAGAATTAGGAATGAATGATAGCACATTTAAAAATTGTCATGGAATAGACGAAGATGGGCATGTAACATCAGCTTATGATATTGCATTAATGTCAAGAGAGCTTTTAAATAACCATCCTACAATACTAAACTACACAACAATTTGGATGGATACTCTAAGAAATGGCGAATCTGAGCTAGTAAATACAAATAAATTAATTAGAAATTATAAAGGAGCAACTGGTTTAAAAACAGGCTCAACATCAATTGCACTATATAATCTCTCTGCGAGTGCTACAAGAGATGGCTTATCTTTAATTGCAGTAATAATGAAGGCGCCAACAACAAAGATACGTTTTGCAGAAGCACAAAAATTATTGGATTATGGATTTAGTAATTATCAATATAAAGACTTGGCAACAAGAGGGACAGTACTTAAAGAAGCAGACGTAACGAAAGGAGTAACTTCTAAAGTAAATTTGGTCCTAGAAAGCGATGTGGGATTACTTTTAAAGAAGGGAGAAGACAAAAATATTGAGCAAACAATAAATTTGGAGGAAAACATATCTGCACCTGTAGCACAAGGACAGAAGGTGGGCGAAGTAGTGTATACATTAAATGGAGTAGAAGTAGGAAGAACAAATATTGTTGCAGAGAGCTCAGTAGAAAAAAAGACTTTTTTTACACTTGCAGCCTATGTTTATAGAAACTGGTTTACGCTGTTAAGAAGCTAAAAACTGAAGGAACTTGCACAGAAGGGACACTCCTTTTTGTGCAAGTTCTTGGAATTTTGGGACACTCCTTATATATTATAAGAAAAGCCCAATATATGTATTTCTCAAATTTTTTACACCTTGCTGCCCTAAAAAATCATAGCCAGAATTTAAAAATAAATTTTTAAATTCTGCCCCTTTTTTCCAATCGCACTCGCCCTTCAGGCTCGTTTAGTCGCTGCGCGGAGCTAAAAAAATTTTCTAAATACATATATTAGGTTTTATTAATAATAATCAAGTCAGGTCTGTCCCTTTTGTGCAAGAACTTGCACAAATAGGAGTGTCCCTAATGGCAAAAAAATTGTAAAATAATGCAAAAAAATTGTAAAAAGAATGATATTGTGCTACAATAATAAAAGAAGTGACATTTTTATAAAAAATATAATGAAACAAAACTTATAAACGTATTATACTAGGAGTAATATATATGAGTGATTTTGCTTTTTTAACAGAAGAACAATGTTTTGGAGATGATAAATTAGATATATTAAAAAAAAGAGGAACAAAAGCAGCAATAACAGATTTTTCTATTCTTTTAGGTGCGTATGTTTCTGATTATCATATGGATAATGATAGTTCTTTGGAGGGAAGAACAGGATATTATTGGACAAAATCAGATGACGGAGATAATGACGTGCGCGTGGTTGACGATAGTAGTAGTAGATGTTACAGCAATGTTGACAGACGCAATGGAGGGGCTCGCCCAGCTTTACCGTTCTCGGAGGTAAGCTCAATCCCCACGAACGGAGAGAGTGGAAAAAGAGCAAAAGATGGTGTGCTTGAAGTAGAATATGGATATTACCCACAAAAAGCAGTATCAAGAGATTTGCAAGAAAGATTAGAAAGAGCATATAGAAGTGGAAATATATCAAAAACAAGAAATAGTTATACCACAGATTCAAGAAGATATAATGCTTATAATGAAAAATTTGCTCCAAAACAACACGAAGAATATGAATATAATGGTAAAAGATATGTAAGGGTTGAAGCTAATTCAGACTTCGGTAGCAATACATTTACTCTTTCCAACGGAGAAAACTACAGAGATGGTGATAATGTTTGGGTAGAGGTTTCACCAGTTAAATGGTTAGTGGATGAAAGAGCAAAAGTTATGATAACAGACAAATTA
>CAJFHE010000009.1 GCA_904378095.1 uncultured Clostridia bacterium
AAAGTGTTAAATAAAATAGTAGTGGGGGAGAATGTGAAAGAAGAATTAGTCGATGTGTATGATCAAAATAGAAAAACAACTGGTAAAATAATAAATAGAAGAGATATAGGTAGTTTAACAAATAATGAATATATAATAACAGTACATTGCTTTATTATTAATTCATCTAATCAAATATTATTAACTCAAAGAAGTTTTAACAAAAATCGTGGAGGTAAATGGGAAGAAACACATGGAGGATTAAAATCTGGAGAAAAAAGTATTAATGGTATTATACGAGAATTACAAGAAGAAATTGGAATAAATGTTAAAGCTAATGAATTGAAATTAGTAAAAATTTTAAAAAGGGAAAATAAATTTAGAGATATTTACATACTAAGAAAAGATATACCTTTATGTTCATTAAAATACAATGATGGTGAGGTTATGAATTGTAAATATGTAAGTTTGAATGAATTTAAATCAATGATAAAAAACAAAGAATGCACGTTTGAAAAATTTGAAGAAACAATTTTTTATAATAATGATATATAAAAATTGTAGGAGGAAAATAATTTGAATATAAAAACAGTTAGCGATGCAAACAAAGCAACTGGATTGACTGTGGTTATAGATGTCTTTAGGGCATTTACAGTTGAACCATATTTGATTAACAATGGTGTGAAAAAAATAATTCCAGTTGGTGATATACAAGTAGCATACGATTATAAAAATAAAGATAATAATATAATTTTAATTGGAGAAAGAAATGGAATAATATTACCAGGATTTGACTATGGTAACTCTCCATCTCAAATTGAAAATATTGATTTTTCAGGGGAAACCGCTATACATACAACGAGCTGCGGGACACAAGGAATTGTAAAATCTATAAATGCAAAACAAATTATAACAGGTAGTTTGGTAAATGCAAAAGCTATTGTTAGATATATTATTAAAAATAAAATAGAGGAAATTTCGTTATTGACTTTATGCAGAGCAGGAAAGAAGCCATTTGATGAAGATATATTATGTGCAAATTATATAAAAAGTTTATTAGAAAATAATCCATTAAATAATCTAGAAGAACAAATTAATCAATTAAAAAATACAACTGGCTCTAAATTCTTTGATAAATCAAAACAAAAGGATTTTCCTGAAAGAGATTTTTATTTATGTACAGAAATAAATAAATTTGATTTTATTCTAAAAGTAGAAAAAGATGAAGAAGGGAAAAGGTATATAAAAAAAATAGATGATAAAAAAAATAGATGCATAAATTTAAAATGAAAATATATGTGTTAGAGATATCAAAATGATATCTCTTTTTTGTGATTTTAAAAATAAATTTTCAAAAGTTGTCCGATTTTTATATTTTTTAACAGACCTTAATAGTAGAGGAATAATTTAAAATATCATTCATAAAATTAAACAAAACTAAAAAGGAGTAAAACCAAAATGAAAAACAGACAAAATGAAAATATAGAAATTGAATATGGAAAAGAAAGTTTAAAAGAGATAATTACAGAATTGCTAAAAGAACAATACATAAATTATATAACTATGAACGAAAAATAAATGCTTATTTAAGGCTGACAATTATAAAAGAGCACGTTATAATCCAAGTATGCTTTAAATAGGCTATTTACTCTCGAAAGGGAGTGGTAAAAATAAATAGAGTAAATAGTTATAGAAACATAAGAGTTGCAAAATATATAAGACTTTCAAGAGAAGATGGAGATGACCGAGAAAGCGAAAGTGTAGAAAATCAAAGAGACATTATAGATAATTATATACTAGAACATGAAGAACTAATTGAAGCAGGAGAATATGTAGATGATGGTTATACAGGTACAAATTTTAACAGACCGGGATTTCAGCAAATGTTAAAAGATATAGAAGAAGAAAAAATAGACTGTATCATAACAAAAGACTTATCTAGATTTGGAAGAGACCATATAGACACGGGATATTATTTAGAAAGATTTTTACCCGCAAATAATATAAGATACATAGCAATTGGTGATAATGTAGATACAATAAAGCCAGACGGATTGCAATTTTTAACATTTAAGCTAAGTTTTAATGACTATTATGCACAAGATATATCAAACAAAATAAAAAGTGTAAAACAAAGAAAAATCGAAAAAGGAGAATATCAAGCAGGAATACCACCATATGGATATAAAAAAGATAAAGATGTAAAAAATCATTTAGTTCCAGATGAATATAGTTCACAAATAGTAAAAAAAATATTTGATATGTATATAAATAAAGGAATGTCAACAATAAAAATAGCAGATGAATTAAATAGAAGAGAAATAGAACCACCAGCAATGTATTTAAAAATACCTACATATATGAAAAGAAAAAGTGTAAATCCAAACGGGAAATATGTATGGCTTCGAGCACAAATAGGAAAAATTTTAAGGAATGAAGTTTATCTTCGGAAGTGTAGTAGGAAGAAAATTTCAAAAAGTAAGCCATAAAATAACTAAAGTAAGATGCACAAAAAAAGAAGAACACATTGTCCTAGAAAATATGCATGAGCCAATTATAGATGTTGAAACTTGGAATAGGGCACAAAATAAATTAAATGGATATTCAAGAACAAGAGATAGGAAATATGATCATCAACTTAAAGGCTTAGTTTATTGTGGAGAATGTGGAAATAAAGCAACTTTAAGATGTCGAGAAGAAAAAAGAAAAAATGGGATAGTTTGGAGAGCAACTTATTTTATTTGTTCTAAAAGAAATAATTATAGTGGACTTTGTGATTGTAAACAAATTTCAGCAAATTTAATAGAAGAAGCGGTAAATAAAAAAATAAAAGAAGAAATACAAAAAATAAATTTCACGGAACAAGAAATAAAACAGATATATGAACAAGCAAAAAAAGAAGCTAAAAGCAAAAATAATTTATTGCAAACAAAGCTACAAGAATTAAAACAAAAATTAAAAAATACAGAAAATACAATTGAAGAAATCTATCAAGATAAAATAAATAAAATTATACAAATAGAAGATTTTAAAATTATCTATGAAAAAAAGCAGAAAGAACGAAATAAAATTTTAAAACAAATGGAAGAAACAGAAACACAAATAGAAGAAATTAATAAAAAAACTCCAAAAATAAATTTTAAAGAAGTAAAACAAATTGCAAATGAGTTCTTAAAAATGGAAAAGCCAAATAAAATGATATTAGAAAAGTTAATTGAACGAATAGAATTTGACAAAGAAAAAAATATAAAGATAAAATTTACTTTTCAAAATCATCCTAATATTAGGATGAAATAAGAGCATATAAATAAATTAATAGAAGCGGTTAATCAATCGCTAAAAATTAGACATTAAGAAATTAGGAAATCATACAGCAGACCATATATGTATGCCAGAATCTACTAATGAGGAAATAAAAGATGATGTAATGGAATTGCATACAGCCTTATACGATAAATTTGGATATGAAATGAAATATATACGCCCACCAAAAGGAGAATATAGCGAGAGAACAGTAGAATATACTAATACATTGGGTTATACAACTGTAATGTGGTCTTTTGCATACGACGATTGGGATGAGAATAAACAAGGAAGAGAAGAGTATGGTAAAAATAAGGTATTAGATAATGTACACAATGGAGAGGTTATGTTATTACACAGCACATCTAAAGATAATAGTAATATCTTGGACTATTGTATAAAAGAAATTAAAAACATGGGTTATGAATTTAAATTTTTAGATGAATTTGAAAGGTGAAACAAGGGGAGGAAAAAATGAGAAGAAAAGCGAGAAAGTTAGATGAAATTTTGGAAATACCTGTTGAGCTTAGTACAAATAATCCAAAAATTACAGTGGTGGGGTTTGAGAGAGTCCTTATAGAAAATTATAAAGGTATTTTAGAATATCAAGATTATTTTGTAAGACTCAATACTTACATAGGAATTATCAATATTAATGGGTTTAATCTTAATCTTGAGGAGATGACAGCGGATGATTTATTGGTGACTGGAAAAATAGATAGTATAGATTTTGAAAGTACAACAGATGAAGAGGATGATTAATTATGAATAACACATTTGGGTCTGTCCCCAAAACGACAACTTTGTCGTTTTTAGGCCTGTCCCTATAACGACAAAAGGAGGAAGAAGCTTGAATTCAAACAGATTATTACAATATGTATCTGGATATGTAGATATTAAAATAGAAGGGTATTATATAGAAAGATTTATTAATATTTGTACTACAAGGCAAATTCTTTTATGGAATTTAAAGAGAGAAGATTCTATTACTCTGCATGCAAGTGTAGAGGTAAAGAATTTTAAGGCGTTAAGAGATATCTGCAAGAGGACAAAGTGCAAATTAAAAATTGAAGGGAAAAATGGATTACCTTTTACTATAAAGAAATATAAAAAAAGAAAAGTTTTTATTGTTTTATTACTGATTATTATAATAGCCATCATAGCTCTGTCTAATTTTGTTTGGAATATTGAAGTGACTGGGACTGCTACCATAAATCCGCAAGAGATATTATCTTTGGCAGAAAGCGAAGGGCTTGCAATTGGAAAGCTAAAGACGGGTATTGATACAAAAGAGGTTATTAATAAAATTAGGTTAGAAAGAGACGATGTAGCTTGGGTGGGAATAAATATTGAAGGTACTAATGCAGTAATAGAGATTGTGGAGGCAGATAAAAAACCAGATATAGTGAAGGAAGATGAGTATTGTAATATAGTTGCAGATAGAGATGCATTAATAACAAAAGTAAGTGCTCAAAACGGTACGCCCCTAGTAAAAGCAGGTGATGTTGTAACAAAGGGCGATATTATTATAGAAGGAAAAATGGAAGGAAAATATACAGAGCCTCAATATGTTCATGCACAGGGCGAGATACAGGCGAAAGTATGGTACACGAATACTCAAAAAATTTACTTAAAAGAAACACAAAAACAGGAAACAGGGAATCAGGAAACTAAATATTCCGTAAAGATAAATAATTTTCAAATAAATTTGCATAAAAGTGTTCCAAATTTCGAAAAATATGATACAATAGAAACATATAAAAAATTAAAACTATTTTCAAATTTCTATTTGCCGATTGGAATAATGGAATATACATATAAAGAATATGAGGAAATTGTTGTTATACATAGCATTGAAGAGGCAAAACAAATTGGCGAAGATAGAGCTGCAGAAGAATTGAAAGACGAAATTGAAGGAAAAGAAATTTTAGATAAACAAGTAAAAGTAAAGTCAGAAGCTGATTATATTGAAGTAGAAGTTACATATGAAGTGGAAGAGAATATTGGAATAGAAGAAAAAATAGTTTTTTAAATAGCAATCTATAGTTACACAAATGAAGAGAAAGGAATGATAACATGGAAGAAAGAAGTTTAAGAATTTATAATTCAGAAAAAACATTTTTTTCTAAAATTACAAACACAATAAGCAAATTATTAATACCAACTAAAATAGGGTTAAATGGTATGATAATTTCAATAAAAAGAAACAATGTGTTAAAAACATTTGAGGCACTAAATGAAACAGAAGAGCAAGATAAAAAAGAAGTATTAACCAAGAAATTGGATGATACATATGCTTTATATTTAGAAGCAATAGATAAACATATAATGGATACAATATATAAAAAGGTAAGAAACGATACTGCTAGTGAATTTGAAAAAGAAGCTTTATCGCAATATTATATGATTACTCACCTAAAAGAAAGTGGATACACAGAGTATAAATATAAAAAGCAAATTTATTTAATTGGACTAGATTATCAGAATGTTTTATGTGAAAAACAAAAAATAATTGATAGATATAAGAAATTTTATTGCACAGAAGCAGAAATATTATATAAAGGTCTATTAAAGCATTATTCAATAAGACTTGCTGACAATATAACTGATGGAGAAAAACAAGAAATATATAACAAAATATTTAAAACTTTGGAAGACTATATTTCTGATATTTTACCAATAAAATTTGAAATAGAAAATAATGATACATATAAAGAAATACTAGAAGAATTTGATAACTTTGATAGATTTACAGTTGGAAAACTAGACCAAAACGATGTTATAGAAAAGAACATGATTTTATTAGGACTTAGCAGAAAATTATTTACTCATAGCTTACCATTAGTTGTAGCAGAGCAATGCTATGAAAAATTGTTAAATGATGCAAGAAGCTTGATAGTAGATACAAAAATAGCAAGAAAACAAGAAAAAGCATACTCACTTTTAATTAATCTAATGGAAGAATACAATGCAAAACTTTTAAGCACAAAAATATATTGGGAAAAACCAGCGCAAAGAGAAGAATTTAAAAAATTCTGGGATAAATATAAAGAAGTAGAAAAACTAAAAGATGAAAATTATGATGAATTTGTAAAACAAAAAGAAATCTTATTTATTAAAAATGATTTTTCAAAAGTAGCTACAAACGAAAACAAGTATTTTAAAATAATACAATTTTACAGAAATAAATTAGTAGAATTAGGTGTTATGAGAAATTTAAGAAATTCATATTCATCAGATGGCTCATATATTAAAGTAACAAGTAAAAATGTAAGAGTAAAAAAGGAAGCTGTTTAAAGTATTTGGAGATAGATGACTACAATAAAAAATTATAATCTATCTCTAAAACATAAAATCTAAAAGGGAATTAAAGTATGAAAGAAAATTGCGAAATCATTTACAAAAACATTGAAAAAAATGAAAAATATGAAAGTACTATAAGACAGGTTGTAGAAGAATGTTTCAAAACAGAGAAGTTAGATAAAACAAATTTGTATATTAGCATTACACTAACAGAGCCAGCAGAAATAGAAAAGATAAACAAGCAATACCGAAACATTGACAGACCTACTGATGTACTTTCTTTTCCTATGTTTGAAAAAGAGGAATTAAATAATTTTATTGAAGAAAATTTAAAAAACACAGATGTAAATATGCAGGGAGATATTCTAGGCGATGTTGTAATATCTATACCAAAAGTATATGAGCAGGCTGAAGAGTATGGACATAGTTTTGAAAGAGAACTAGCATATATGGTAGTTCATGGCTTTTATCACCTAATGGGATATGACCATATGGAAGAAGAAGATAAAAAAGTAATGCGTGAAAAAGAAGAAAACGTGTTATCTAAATTAGGCATAAAAAGAGAAACTACACCGCAGGAAAGTGAAGAAGAATTAAAAAAAATAGAGAAGCAGGAAAAAAATAATCCTAAAAAAACATCTAACAGTAACTTCTTAGATGCCTGGAAAAATGCAATAGATGGAATAATTTATGCAACTACTACTCAAAGAAATGTAAAAATACAACTAGTAATAGCTGTACTTGTAGTAATAATAAGCTTGTTTTTCGATTTAAGCAGAGCAGAATTTTTATGCTTCTTATTTACAATTATATTGATATTGTTTGCAGAAATGTGTAATACAGCAATAGAAACAGTAGTAGACTTGTATGTAGATGTGTACCATCCAAAAGCAAAAATTGCGAAAGATGTAGCTGCTGGTGGAGTGGTTATAACGGCAATAAACGCACTGATTGTAGCATATTTTCTATTCTTTGATAAAATTAGTGACATAGGATTAAACTTTATAAAAAATATTGTAACCTCGCCAATACACCTAGCGTTTGCAGCGATAGTAATAGTAGTAATTGCAATAATAGCATTAATAGCAATAGCAAGAACAAATAAACATAAGGGATTAAATCATAAATTTATGCCAAGTGGATTTACAACATTAGCATTTGCAGCAAATACTATCATTTGGCTTATGATGGATAGTATAACAAATAACGAAGCAATTAGTATAGTTATTTTAACACTTTCACTTGTACTTTCTATATTGGTTGCAGCAAGTAGAGTAGAGGCTAAAGCACATAAAGTTTCAGAAGTAATATTTAGTGCATGTGTTGGAATAATAATAGTGCTTATTATATATGGTGTAGCTTTAGGTTTTGCAGGAATTTAATTCTTTTCTAACTAATTCTTAATTACGAAAGGAAGGATGACATGAAAAGCACAAAAGTTTTTGTTATAGCTTTAGTAATTCTTATAATAATTGCAGGTGCTTTACTTGCAATGAAATTTTTGGGCAATAATGCAACACAAACAGCTAATACAAATGATGGTATAAATACTAATCAAAACCAAGAAGAGCCAGAAGTGGCAATGCCAAAGACACTGTCTAGTTATTCAAGACCTATAGCAGTAATGATAGATAATCATATAGATGCGATGCCTCAGGCAGGACTTTTAGAGGCGGACATTGTTTATGAAATAATTGTCGAAGGTGGAGAAACAAGATTGATGCTAATACTTCAGGACAAGGACTTAGATAAAATTGGACCAGTAAGAAGTGCCAGACATTATTTCTTAGATTATGCTCTAGAAAATGATGCAATATATGTACATTATGGCTGGAGTCCACAAGCACAAGAAGATATATCAGACTTAGGAGTAAATAATATAAATGGTATTTACGAAAGTACTAGCTCATTTTGGAGAGTAACAGACAAATATGCACCACATAATGCTGTAACAAGTACAGACAACATTCTGGATATAGCGGCAAGAAAGGGATATAGAACAGAAAAATATGACAATGATACAGTTTTAAATTATGTAGTAACAGAAGTTAATTTAGAGAGTGGGCAAACAGCCAATACAGTAACAATACCATATTCATATGTAAACACAGTAAAATATGAATATGACGAAGATGCAAAAGAGTATGTACGCTACTCTAGAGGAGAAAAACAAGTTGACTGGGACAGCGGCAAAACTGTAACAACAAAAAATATTATTATAGAAAAGGCTAAAAATTCAACACTAAATGATGGCACTAGTAAAGGAAGACAAACAATAGACAACATAAAAGAATTAGATGGATACTACATAACAAATGGAAAAGCAATTCCAATTACTTGTACAAAAACATCTAGGTCAGGTAAAACTGTTTACAAAGACTTAGAAGGTAACGAAATTGATGTAAATGACGGAAAAACTTTTATACAAATCTGCCCAGAGGATGCAAAGATTGAAATAACAGAATAAAAAAATAAAGACACAAGTTGCTCAAAACTTGGAGCAAAAATATAAAAAATAAAAGGAGAGAAAAATCATGGAAGAAAATAAGAGGAAAAACAATAAAACTATAATAGGAGTTGTGATAGCTATTATCGTAATAATAGCTGTTGCTGGAATAGCGTTTGCTATATACAATAATAGTAAACCAAAAAGTAATGTACAAATAACAAGCACACAAGATATGGAAAATTTAATAAATACAGTTTATGAGGGACAAGAAAATGTTTTACCTGGAAGTCTTATGACACAAACTATAGATATAAGTAATGCTGATATATTAAAATCTTTTACAGGACTTTCTTCAAGCGAAAATATAGATGGAGTAGTAGTTTCAGAGCCAATGATGAGCTCACAAGCATATTCATTTGTACTTGTAAAAGTTAAAGATGGTGCAGATGCAAATGCTATAGCTAAAGAAATGTCTGAAAATATAGACACAAGAAAATGGATTTGTGTAGAAGCAGAAAAGTTATATGCTACAAGTGTTGACAATTTGGCAGTACTTGTAATGTCAAGTGATGAATGGGCAACACCAGTGTATAATAAATTAAAAGAAGTATTAGGTGCTCATGATGAAGAATATACAAAAGAAAATTCAAGTGCTTCTATGGACCAGGGAATTTAACAAAATATGTAAAAAAATATAATTAGGCCTTGAAAGAAATTTCAAGGCTTTAATAATAGATGGAGGACAGATGAAAAAGAAGAATTTAATAATGATATTACTAATAATTTTAGTGATAATAATACTAGGTTTAGTAGTTTACTTTTTAAAACAAAAAGAAAATTCTAATGATGTGAATCAATCTAAACAGAATTACTATATAGTTGATGGAGCCATTTATGAAAAATTAGAAGAAGTAAATGAAAATACAATTAAAAATAATGTGAAAAAAATAAATAATATATTTGAAAATCATTTAAATAACATGAATGTATATTTTTCTACAATTCCAAGTAAGGAGTACTATTTAGACAATGAAAATTCTGCAAACAATGAATTTAAATATATGGAAAATATGATAAAAAGTGAGTTAAACGAAAGCATAAAATATATTGAAATATCTGACACTTTGGATTTAACTAACTTTTATAAAACAGACATGCATTGGAAGCAAGAAAGCCTTGCTAAAACAGTAGAAAAACTTGAAAAAGAAATGAATGTAGAAAGCACGGAGCTAGAGTATGAAAAAGAAACTCTGGGAGATTTTTATGGAACATATTACAAAGAATTAAATGACACTACTATAGGGCCAGACGAATTAATATATCTTACAAATTCTATGATAGAAAACAGCACTGTATATAATGAGGAAAAGAATATACAAGAACCAGTGTATAATTTGCCAAAAACAGAGGAAACAAATAATAAATATGATGTGTTTTTATCTGGTGCTACAGCAATACAAGAAATAGAAAATAAATCCATTAATAATGGAAAAAAATTAATTATATTTAGAGATTCATTTGGAAGCAGCATTGTCCCACTTTTAATAAAGGATTATGGAGAGATTTTACTTGTAGATATACGATATGTAAATTCTAATCTTTTGTCAAATTATATAGATTTTAATGAATATGAAAATCAAGATGTATTATTTTTATATAATTCTAGAGTGATAAACAAATCGGGAATATTTAGGTAAATAAAAATGCCAAGTTATAGCTAAAAATCAAAATAAATCAATGAATTCCAGATTCTCATTGAAACTGGAATTTATTGATTTATGTTTTGTTTGTTTCATTTTTTAAAATCATCTAGTTTCTTATTTACAATCCACACATCTACAAAATCCTTAATAGCCATTATTAGAGAAAAGATAGTTACAAATGTAACCCATAGTATTATGAAAACTGAGCAAAATGTTCCTAAATCAGCTAGCAAATAGTAAGCTAGTATGATTGGCAGAAGTGCAAAGCAAACTATTAGGGCAATCATGCAGATAACTTTAGCAAGTATTTTTCTTTCTTTTTCAAATATTTTTTCATAAGAAATTTGATAAGCAATTATAGCAATAAACATTGCTATTGCTATTACTAAAAATTCTTTAAGCAATACGGAGAAATCTCTTAAAATCTCCATTTGAGCGACATACACTTCTTCACCTAAAAACAAATACATAAATGAATATACAAGTAATATCGTAAATGCACTTAAAGGTAATGAACTTAAAGACACTAAAATTTTTCTTAACAATTTCATAACTAAAACCTCCTATCATTATAAATTTAAATATTCCTTAATCTTTTTTATAAATCTTCTTGACGCATATGTATAAGTACCATTTAAGAAATTTATTTTTATTGTCCCCAAAAATGCAAAGTCTAAATTTTTTACTTTCTTTAAATTAATAATTTCAGAATTTGAAATCCTAATAAAATTCCTATTTATCAATAAATTTTCTAGTTCATATAGCTTGTACTTCACATTATAGTTATTATCCGATGTTTTAGCATAAACTTTTCCGTTTTCAGAATAAAATAAATATATATCTTGTAAATCTAGAATGTATAATTTATCATTTAAAAATCCATGTAATGAAAACATATTTGAATTTTTAATCTGATTAACTAAGTTTGAAATATCATTTGATACATTATCTGTATATATTACCACTTTAGGCTCAGAATATTTTGAATTTACAACTATTTCAACATTCATGTGTTTTATCTCCTTTCATTTGTATGTATTAAACATATTATAGCAGTAAAATCAATATAAGTCACAAAAAATAAATAATCGGTAGGATTTTTGAAATAAGTGGTATAAAATGAGAAGAAAAAATGTCGAAAATTCATTGTACAAAACAAATCTATTTGATATAATACAAGCATATAATTAACGGAAAGGAAGTAATGAAAAAAGATGTGTGAATGTGTAGAAAATAAAATAAGGCAAGAAGTAAATGAATTAATGCAACCATACAAGCAAGAAAAAGATAATTTAATTCAAATTTTAAATGACATTCAAGAAAGGTACGGACATATTCCTAAAGTTGCACAAGAAGAAGTTTCAAAATATTTAGGAGTGCCAATGGCAGAAATATATGGAGTAATAACATTTTATGCTAGATTTACATTAGAGCCAAAAGGAAAATATAATATTTCTGTATGTTTAGGAACAGCATGTTTTGTAAAGGGCTCACAAGCCATACTAGATAGATTAAAAGAAAGACTAAATTTAGAAGAAGGAAAAACCAGCGCAGATGGCAAGTTTTCAATAGATACCACAAGATGTGTTGGGGCATGTGGCATAGCACCTGTATTTACTGTAAATGATGAAGTATATGGGCATGCGACTGTGAAGAAGTTGGACGAGGTTTTAGACCAACTTGAAAAAATTGAAAAATAAAAAAGATAAACCAATATAGTCAAAGGAGGGCTTGAATGAAAACAGTAGAAGAATTAAATAAAATTAGAGCAGAGAAAAGAATAGAATTAGATTTGCGTAAAAATACAAATGCAGATACTAGAGAAAAACATATTCTAGTATGTCAAGGAACAGGGTGCACATCTTCCAAGTCACCACAAATACTAGAAAATTTTAAAAAGATTATTGAAGAAAAAGGTATAAAAAATGTGCGTGTAATAAAAACTGGATGCTTTGGTTTATGCGCAAAAGGACCAATAGTTATAATTCGTCCAGAAGATACTTTTTATGCTCAAGTTACGCCCGAGGATTGCGAAGAAATTATACAATCACACATAATAGAAGGAAAAGTAGTAGACAGGCTACTTTGCAAAGATATAGATGGCACAAAAGTTACTAAGCTTGATGACTTAACATTTTACAAAAAACAAAAAAGAATTGCACTAAAAAACTGCGGTGTTATCAATCCAGAAGATATTGACGAATATATTGCGTTTGATGGATATAGAGCATTAGCAAGAGTACTAATTGAAATGACACAAGATGAAGTAATAGAGACAATAGATAAATCTGGTTTAAGAGGTAGAGGAGGAGCTGGATTCCCAACAGGCAAAAAGTGGAGAGCTACCAAAGATGCAAAAGGCGACACAAAATATGTTGTATGTAATGCAGACGAGGGAGACCCAGGAGCATTTATGGATAGAAGCATACTAGAAGGTGACCCACATGCAGTATTAGAAGCAATGGAAATAGCGGGATATGCAGTAGGAGCAGAAAAAGGATACATATATGTTAGAGCAGAGTATCCAATTGCAGTACATAGACTTCAAATCGCTATAGACCAAGCTAGAGAATATGGAATATTAGGGAAAAATATCTTTGGAACAGACTTTAGTTTCGATATAGAAATAAGACTTGGTGCAGGAGCATTTGTTTGTGGAGAAGAAACTGCACTACTAGAATCAATAGAAGGAAGACGTGGTCAACCAAGAGTAAAACCACCATATCCAGCACAATCTGGATTATGGGGATGCCCAACATTAATCAATAATGTTGAGACTTATGCAAATGTTGCACAAATAATACTAAAAGGTGCAGATTGGTATTCAGCAATAGGAACAGCTACATCAAAAGGAACCAAGGTATTTGCATTAGGTGGAAATGTAAATAATGTTGGACTAGTGGAAGTGCCAATGGGAACAACATTAAGAGAGATAGTATTTGACATCGGTGGAGGAATTCCAAATGGTAGAGAATTTAAAGCTGCTCAAACAGGAGGACCATCAGGTGGATGTATTCCAAAAGAGCATTTGGATACACCAATTGATTATGAATCATTAAAAGAAATAGGCTCAATGATGGGCTCAGGTGGACTTATAGTAATGGACGATACTAAATGTATGGTATGCTTAGCAAAATTCTATTTACAATTTACAGTTAGCGAAAGCTGTGGTAAGTGCACACCTTGTAGAATAGGAACAAAGAGAATGCTAGAAATTCTAGAGAGATTATGTAGTGGAGAAGGAGACGAATACGACATATATAAGCTAGAAAAATTAGCAGCGAACATTAAAAAAGCAAGTATATGTGGACTTGGACAAAGTGCACCAAACCCAGTAATAAGTACAATGAAATACTTTAGAGAAGAATTTAGACAACATGCTATAGAAAAAGAGTGTAAAGCAATGGAATGTAAAGCACTATCTAGAATAGAAATAGATGAAGAAAAGTGCAAATCATGTGGATTATGCCAGAAAAATTGCCCAGTAAATGCAATTGAGGGAGAAGGAAGAGAAAAGAGACACATAAATCAAGACAAGTGCATTAAGTGTACTACTTGTATACGCTCTTGTCCATTCCACGCAATTGGCTAATGTCGCTATAGGAACAGGCCTAAAAACGACAAAGTTGTCGTTTTGGGGACAGACCTATGGTATAAAAAGGAGGAAATGATGGTTAATTTAAAAATAGATGATAAAAAAGTATGTGTTCCAGAAGGAACGACCATATTGGATGCAGCAAAACAAGCAGGAATAGATATTCCAACATTGTGCTTTTTGAAAGATATAAACGAAGTTGGAGATTGCAGAATGTGCATTGTAGAAGTTGAAGGTAGACGCGGTTTTGCTACTTCTTGCATACAAACTGTGGAAGAGGGAATGGTAGTTCATACCCATACTCCAAATGTGTTAGAGGCAAGACACATGATTTTGGATTTGATTATTTCTAATCATTCTAAGGATTGCCTAACTTGTACACGTTCTGGTAATTGCGAGCTTCAAGATTTAGCTATTAAGTTTAATGTACTAGATATTGAATTCCAGGGAGAAAGAACAGAGCATAAAATAGATGACAAGTCTCCATCCATTGTTAGAGATTTTAATAAATGTATTTTATGTAGAAGATGTGTTGCAACTTGTAAAAATGTACAAAATATAGGCGCAATTGATTGTATTGGAAGAGGTTTTGAATCTTGTATTTCTACAACTTATGACCATAGCTTAAATGATGTTAATTGTACTTTCTGTGGACAATGTATTGAAGCTTGCCCAACTGGTGCACTTCATGAAAAGGAAAATATAAATGATGTGTGGGCTAAGTTAAAAGACCCAGATACTTTTGTGGTAGTGCAAACAGCTCCATCAGTTAGAGTGGCGCTTGGAGAAGAGTTTGGAATGGAGATAGGTACAAATGTTACTGGTAAAATGGTATCTGCACTAAAGCACTTAGGATTTGATAAGGTTTTTGATACAAATACAGGAGCAGATTTTACAATTATGGAAGAGGCTACTGAATTTGTAAAAAGATTTAAAGAAAATGATAATCTACCAATGACTACATCTTGCTGCCCAGGCTGGGTACGTTTTGCAGAAATGGAGTATCCAGAAAATTTACCACATTTATCAAGTTGTAAATCACCACATCAGATGTTTGGAGCAATTATTAAATCATATTATGCAGAAAAAAATAATATTGATCCAAGTAAGATTTATGTTGTTTCTGTAATGCCATGTATAGCCAAAAAATATGAAAGCAAAAGAGAAGAAATGGAAGTAGATGGAATAAGAGATGTAGATGCAGTTATTACAACTCGTGAGCTTTCAAGAATGATTAAACAAGCAAATATCGAATTTGATAAATTAGAGGACGATACTTTCGATAATCCAATGGGAGAAGCTACTGGTGCAGCAGCAATATTTGGTGTAACAGGTGGAGTTATGGAAGCTGCACTTCGTACAGCTTATGAGTTAATTACAGGAGAAGAGTTACAGAAGCTAGAGTTTGAAGATATTAGAGGAGAAAAGGGCATTAAAAAAGCAACTGTAAAAATAGGTGACAAAGATGTGAAAGTTGCAGTGACACATGGATTAAAAAATGCAAGAAAAATTATGGAAGAAATAAAGAATGGGACAGCAGATTATAGTTTTGTAGAAGTAATGGCATGCCCAGGAGGCTGCATCATGGGTGGAGGACAGCCTATAAAGAATTCAAAAATAAGAATGACTACAGATGTAGGGGCAAAAAGAGCTGCAGCTATGTATTCAATAGATGAAAGAAGCACAATAAGAAAATCTCATGAAAACCCTGTACTAAAGCAAATTTACAAAGACTACATAGGAAAACCAGGAGAGCATAAAGCGCATGAGTTGTTACATACGCATTATACACCAATGGAAGAATATAGAATATAGACAATTTTAATTAGAATGCCCTTGCACGGACTTGATGTCTAATATAAACAGTAACAAGATAAAAGGGGAAACAAATGACAATAGTAGATTTAATTTCATTAATAGTATTGATTTTTTTACTAGGTTATCCTGTGCTAAAAAAGCGTATTTATAACAGAAAAGAAGAACAAAATGAAAATTCTGAAACTAAAGTAGATGAATTTTGCAATAAGCATTACAAAAAGATATGGTTGCTATTTATAGTTATTTTATTTTTTACAGTTGTATATAAATTTGGAGAAATTCCAAATTATTTAGGGTGTGATGAAGCGGGAATGGCTTATGACGCATACTGCATCTCTGAATATGGAACAGACAGATATATGAATCCGTATCCGCTTTATCTAACTAATTTTGGACAAGGACAAAGTGCATTATGCACATATTTAGCAGCTTTTTTTATTAAAATATTAGGACCAAATGTAATAGCATATAGAATGCCAATGTTATTTGTGTACATCATATCTGTTGTAGCATCATATTTAATGGTATCCAAATTTAAAAATAAAAAGCTTGCACTACTATTTACATTTTTAGTTATCACATGTCCTTGGAATATTTACAATGCTAGGATGGCACTGGACTGCAATTTGTATTTAGGAATGTTTATGATAGCTCTATATTTTATGACAAGAGCAGAAAAGATGTATCAATTCTTTATAGCGGGTGTTTTTATAGGTCTCTGTTTATACACATATATTTTATCATGGATAAGTTTGCCAATATTCTTACTTGTATGGATAATTTATATGTTATACTTAAAAAGAATAAACTGGAAACAAATAATTGTAATGGCAATACCTATCACAATATTAGCAGCTCCATTAATTTACTTTTTGTTACTAAACTATGGAATAGTTCATCAAACAAATATAGGAATTTTCTCATTGCCAGTGCTAGACACATTTAGAGCTGAGCAAATAAGCCCTTTAAATATATTTAGAACAGGATTAGAAAGCATAAAAACAATATTTACTCAAGAAAAAACAATTTATTTAATGTATGTGCCATTATTCATAATAGGATTTATACTATCTTTAAAAAATGTTGTACAAAGCATAAAAGGTAGAAAGTTTGACTTGACTGCTGTAATGATTATATCATTTTCAACATTGCTCATAGGACTACTATTTACCAGAATACCAACTGCCAATAAAGCAAATGTATTATATTTTCTGATACTATATTTTGTAGCAATTGCAATAATAAAAATTTGTGAAAATTCATATTTGGCAAAGATAGTAATGGGGACAATGATAATTGTATTATTTGTAAATTTCTATTGGAACTATATTACAAATAGTGGAATAGTTGGTGATGGATGGTATGAAGATAGATATTTATATAGTCTAACTGAAGAGCTAGAGAGCAATGATGAATATATTGACAAACCAAAATATGTATTAGCAGATAAAGCAGCACCATATGTGTATATTATGCTAGAAAGTAAAATTTCACCACAAGAATATATGGCAACTCAAAAAACTGAAGACGTTGGAGATAGAATAGAAACTACAAAAGTTGGAAATTATAAATTTATATATACTAATGACCAAATTTATGAAGCATTGACAAGTCAAGAAGAAAAAATATTTATTATATCAACTATATATAAAAATGTTATAAATAGCATGGTGGAGTTTGGATACGAAAAACAGGAGTATGGATATTATGCTGTTTTAACGCAAAAATAAAAATGTTGGGGATAACTTAGACCTGTCCCAAAAGCGACAAGTATGTCGTTTTTAGACCTGTCCCTATAGCGACAAAGGAGAGAAAATGGAATCAAATAAAGAAAAGTTCAAATCAGGATTTGTATCAATACTTGGTAGAACAAATGTGGGAAAATCAAGTATAATAAATAGTTTGGTTGGAGAAAAAGTGGCTGCTATTGCAAACAAACCTCAAACAACTCGAACGGTGATAAGAGCAATAGTTAATAGACCTCACTCACAAATTATATTTATAGATACGCCAGGAATTCATAAACCAAAATCAAAATTAGGAGATGTAATGGTAGAAAATGCATTTGAGGTATCAAAAGATGTAGATGTGGTACTTTTTGTGGTAGAAGCTACATCTGACGAGATTGGCAGAGGAGATAATCTTATACTAGAAAAAATTAAAGAGGCTAAAAAGAAAACTATTTTAGTTATAAATAAAGTTGATTTGGTGGACAAGGCAAAAGTAGCACAGTTAATAGATTTATATAAAAAAGAATATAATTTTTCAAGTATCATACCAGTTTCGACAGTAAAAAACATCAATTTAGATGTAATATTAGATGAGATAGAAAAGAACTTAAAAGAAGGACCTGCATATTATGATATAGAAGAATATACTGACCAAACAACAAGGCAACTTATAGAAGAAACTATAAGAGAAAAAGCATTAAAGCTTTTGAATGATGAAGTACCTCATGGCATTTTTGTAGAAGTAGATAAAATGAAAAGGCGAAAGACCATGGAAAACGAGCCATTCTATAACATAGAAGCAACAATATATTGCGTAAGAGAGTCTCATAAGGGCATTATAATTGGAAAAAACGGAAGTATGCTAAAGAGGATTGGAACTTATGCAAGACAGGATTTAGAAAAAATGCTTGAAATAAAAGTGAATTTGAAGTTGTGGGTTAAGGTTAGAGAGGATTGGATTAACAAGGATTCTTTTCTCAAGTCCTTTAGATTGCCAAAATAAACGTCGTATTGCGTTGTTAAAATTTAGATAAAAAATTAAAAAAACGTATAATTCTTTAAAAATTGCAAATGATAAGATAAAGCGAATGCTTCAGGAAGGGATGATTACATGATAAAACAAATTGCATGGAATACTTTTAAAAATACAGGAGATATAAATACCTTTTTAGAATTAGTTGAGGTTGAAAATGTAGAAAAAAACATAATAGAGGCGGAAAAACAAAATGGGAATATTGAAATTAAAGGGAATAGTAATAGCGGAGAACAACTTAAGCGACTATGATAAAATGGTTACAATATTAACACCAAACCGGCAAAATTGGATGTGCTGCCAGAGGAGCTAGAAGGCCAAAGAGCCAGCTTATGGCAGCTACTCAGTTTTTGTGCTTTGGAGATTATGTAATATACCAGGGAGCAAGCTCGTATAGTATCAATTCTTGTGAAGTAAACGAAGTTTTTTATAATTTACGAATTGATTTAGATAAATTACAGTATGCAACACACATAACCAAAATTATAAATGATGTAACAGATGAAAATCAGAATACATATAAAATTTTACAGTTATTTTTAAATACACTATATGTACTTTCAGAAACAGACAAAGATTTGGATTTAACCATCTCGATTTTTAAATTAAAATTAATGTGCTTATTGGGCTTCACACCGATAATAGATAAATGCTCAAATTGTAATCAATCTGAAAATGTAGTATTAAATCACTTTAGTTTTAGAGATAATGGACTAAAATGTGAAGCATGTAGCAGACAAGATAAGGGAGCAATAGAAATATCTGAGGCAACAATGACGGCAATAAAATATATAGTTTTAGCTCCACCTAAAAAGCTATTTTCATTCAATTTGTCGGAGCAGGCAACAAAGGAATTGCAAATTATTAGTAATCTTTATTTAAATGAAAAACTGGATAAAGAGTATAAATTAGAAAAATTATTTTAAAAAAATCTTGTTTTTGGGGACGGAGAAAAAAACAAGATTTTTTTGTAAATGTTACAAAAGTGTTACAGAATGATTAAAAAAATATTACAAATAAACTAGAGGGGGTTATATTGCCTCTTAAAAATATAATAATAACATGATACAATCCATATAAAAACGAAGGGCGATGAAATGCTATGGAATTTAACGGAATAGGTATAGAAATTAGCGATTTCAAGGCACTTAGAATAAGAAACATATTTGACTATGAAAGACTTAAATGTAAGCATATTTGAATATATGTTAATGCAATTAAAAACTGCAATGATGGCAAAGAATGCAGAATGAAAGTGCTTTAAGAAAGTTATAGTAAATAAATACTGGATATCAGTAAATTTGATTATCCAGTTTATTTACGCTATTTACTAAAAACAGCAAAATAAGATATATAATTTTTATAGTATTTCATTCAATCCAACAACCCCAAAAACCATCCTAAAAAATTCTTTTTAATACCGCTTGATATCTACTCTCGCAACCAAAAGCAAAATTTGACATAAAACATTAAATGTGATACAATAAGTGAGCTGAGATAGAAAAAATTTCTAAAGGAGATTATCATGGAAGAAAATGTAATAAAGTTTGGAATAGGTTTTGTTACAGGAAGACCAAATGTGTGTAACGTAATAAATAATACGTATGAAAGATTGATTAATCAATTTAAAGATTCAGATAAAAAAGTTGAAATTACTATATTTATTTTATTTGATTTAGGATATCAATTTACTACAAGGGTAGACTTCTATGGAATAATACCAAATGTATATAAAAATATTAAAATAAAATATATTACTCCAGAAGATATAGAAGAAGAAAAGAAAAAATTAATAGGAAGAGAAATTCTAACAAAATCAGAAGCTGCATTGTTTTTCGGACATGGACATGCAAAGGGAAGAAATACACTTATGTATTATGCAAAAAAATATAAAATGGATTATTTGCTATTTTGGGATGATGACGAATATCCAGTTGCATGTATAAAAAATAGAGAGACAAAGGAAATTACATGGAAAGAGCAAGACAATATAGCAATGCATTTAAAATATATAGATGATGCAGATGTAACAATAGGATATCATTGTGGATATATTTCTCCAATACCATATGTGGAATTAGATGAAGATATAGATGAAAACTTATTTAAAGAATATATAGAAGCAATTAGTAACGAAGTGGTTTCGTGGGAATCAATAAAAGAGAAGTTTGTTAAAGACAATGGTATAACATATGCTGACCCTAGTATTGCAAATGGTGAAGGTGCATATGTGCAAAGAGATGGAGGAAAAGGAAACTGGGTAGTAGGCTCAACTTTATGTTTAAATCTAAAGCATATAGACAAAATTCCAGCTTTTTATAATCCAGAAGGTGCTAGAGGGGAAGACACATTCTTTTCTATAAATTTAAAAGATTCCAAAATTGTAAAGGTACCTGTATATCACTTCCATGACGGATTCTTAAAATATACAAGTGTTGTAAAAAGAAAGTATCCAAAAGTATTAAGAAAAATCAAAGCCACTGATGAAGAGGTAGAGCAAAGATTTTTAAAAGCATCAAGAGGTTGGATAAGATATAAACCATTATTAGTATATATTACTAATAACGAAAATTATAGAAAAGTGATAAAAGATAATCATGAAAAGCTTTTAAGAAGTGTTCCAGAAATCAACAAATTATTTGAAGACAATGTATTCGATTTGTTAATTTCAGATTTGGAGCAGTATGATAAAAATGTAAAAAAACACTATAATGAATTTATTTCAACAAATGAAGTATGGAATAAATTAAAAAAGATTTAGGTGAAGTATATGGAGAATTTACAAACTCTTAAAAAAATAGAATTCGAAAAAAGAGAAGAAAGACTAAAAGATGCTAAAAAGCAACAGCTTAGCTATAAAAAAAGAAATAAGAAAAAGCTAAATATAACATATGTAATGACTTGGACTGGTGTTTGCGGTGGCTCTAAAATAATATTAGAGCATGCAAACAGGCTAACAGATAGAGGACATAATATTACATTAATTTCGCATGATAGCAGACCAACATGGTTTAATCTAAATTCAAGTGTTAGGTTTATACAAGTGCCGTGGGGCGAAGTTTTATGTGAGTCAATACCAAAAGATACGGATGTTATTGTAGCAACATATTGGAGAGAAATATATGAATGCGTGGAACAAAAAATAGCACCAGTAATATATTTTGAGCAAGGGGACTTTCATTTGTTTGATATGGAGAAGTTAGATGAAAGAACTTTCGAATATATTAACAAAGCATTAAAAACTATTAATTTTGTTTATACAATTTCAAGCTTTGCAAAACAAAAACTTGAAGAGGTGTATAACGCAAAATCAATAGTAATACCAAATGCAGTAGATGACAGAGTGTTTTATTACAAGCCGCATATAGAAAATGAAGTTCCAAACATTACAATAATTGGCTCAGAAGAAGCAACTTTTAAAAGAATTCAAAACATCTTAGATGCAATAAAAATTCTTAAAGAAAAAGGTTATAATATTCAGCTAAATTGGATAACGCCTACAGAGCCAAAGAAAAACTTAAATTTAGCTCCTATTGTAAATCCACCACAAATTGTAATAGGAGACACTTTAAGAAAAACAGATATTTATATTTGCGCATCAATGTATGAAGCGTTTTGTTTGCCAGTATTAGAGGCAATGACATGTGGTGCCGCAATTGTAACTACCAACAATGGCGGAAATATGGACTTTATTGAGGATAACAAAAATGCCTTAATAATAGAAAAAGACAATATTTATGATATTGTCCAAAAGGTAGAAAAATTATTAAATGATGGAGATTTAAGAAAATCTCTAGTAAAGAATGGAGTTGAAGTTTCAGCGCGATATTCTTGGAATATTACCATAGACAAAATAGAGGAGTATTATCAGGAAATCGCCAATTATGTAATAGAATAGGGTGATTTAAATGTATAAAATTAAAAAATTTGAGAATAGATATAATGAAGAAGTAAATAACTTCATTATATCAGTATTTGTTGATGAGTTTGGATTTGAAGAATGCAGAAAAGAGCTAGAAGAGCAAGATAATTATGAATATATCCAAAATGGAGGAGGCCTCTGGATTGCACTAGACGATGAGGACAATATTATAGGCACAATAGGCCTAAAAAAGCATAATGATAATGATGTAGAGTTAAAAAAATTATATGTTAGAAAAGATTATAGAGGTAAAGGTGTATCTAAAGAGCTATATAACATAATGCTAGAGGAATCTAAAAAAGATAATTTTAATAGAATTTTTTTGGGTACATATGATAAGTTAGAAACTGCAATCAATTTTTATCTAAAAAGAGGCTTTACTCAAATGGAAGAGCTAGATGAAGATAATGGTGCTAGATATTTTGAATTATATATATAAGTGATATATATGTATAATTCAAGGTATAAAAGTACTAAAGATATGGGTATGGAGGAAAAATGTATATTATAGTAGGACTTGGAAATCCAGAGCCAGAATATTCAAATACCAGGCACAATATGGGGTTTGACGTTATAAATAAAATAGCGCAAAAAAACGATATTAGTATGAATAGGACGAAGTTTAATGCAATTTATGGTACTGGAGTAGTAGAAAATGAGAAAGTAATATTAATTAAGCCACAAACTTTTATGAATAATAGCGGGGAAGCAGTAGCGGAATTTGTTAAATTTTATAAAGAGCCATTACAAAATTTGTTGGTAATTTATGATGACATGGATACAGATATAGGAAAGATACGAGTAAGAGCTAAAGGTGGACCAGGCTCACATAATGGAATGAAATCCCTAGTACATGAGCTTAAGTCAGATGACTTTCCACGCATACGAGTAGGAATTGGCAGACCTCAGGATGAATTTGATAGGATAGATTATGTAATAGGGAAAATTCCTGACGAGGAATATATTATGTTACAGCAGGGAGAAGATTTGGCAGCCGAAGCAGCAGAGTATTGGATTAAACATGGAATAGATAATACAATGAATGTGTATAACAAAAATTAGAAAGGACAAAAAATGTTAGAATTATTGATAGATGTAGAGGGCAATAAGAAAAATATAATGCTAGTACAAAATGGCAATTTAATAGAGCGATATATAGAAGAGCAAGGACAGGATAGACTAGAAGGAGATATATATTTAGGAATTGTAAAAAATATATTGCCCGGCATGCAGGCAGCCTTTGTAGATATAGGAAAAGAAAAAAATACATTTATACATATTAGAGATATCATACCAAAAGTAAGTGATGAAACAGGAAATAAAAATGAAAATTTTGCCAATTACAATATAAAAAACTATTTAAAAATAGATGAGCCAATAATGGTGCAAGTAAAAAAAGACAGTACCAATAAAAAAGGAGCAAGGATATCCTCTCATTTAAGTATTCCAGGCAGATTTGTAGTTATTATGCCAGGAGAAAAATTTGTTACTCTTTCACAAAAAATCGGAGATGAGAATGAAAGAGTTAGATTAAAAGAAATAGTAAACAAAAATATACCAGAGGGATATGGAGCAATTATTAGAACGTCAGCGATTGCAAAATCTGAAACAGAAATAATAAAAGACCTTACCAAAACTATAGAAAAATATGTATCAATAGAAAAAGCTTTTAGAGAAGCTATAGAAAATAAAAATGAGATTAAACCACAACTTTTATGCAAAAGTGAAGATGTTGTGCAGAGAATGCTTACAGACTTGATGGACCAAAATTTAGAAAGAATTTTGACAAACGATGTTACTGTATATGAAAGCATAAAAGAAAAGTTACAAAGCGCTAATAAAGATCATACAGGAAAAAGCAGTACTGAAACAGAGAATGAAGGAACAGAAAAGAAGAAAATAAAGCTTGAGTTAAAAGAAAACATCGCAGACATGTATAACTTAAGAAAACAATTAGAAGAATTAGAAAACAGGAAAATCTGGTTAAAATGTGGTGGATTCATTACAATAGATAAAACAGAAGCTCTAACTGCAATTGATGTAAATTCAGGCAAATATACAGGCAAGAAAGACTTAGAGCAAACTATTTTTACTGTAAATAAAGAAGCAACCATAGAAATAGCAAAACAATTGAGACTTAGAGATATTGGTGGAATAATAATTATAGATTATATAGACATGAGTAACAAAGAAAATGAAAATAAAATAATAGAATTGTTTAAAGAGCAATTGAAAAAAGATAGGTCAAAAACTCAAATAGTAGGATTTTCAAAATTAAATCTACTTGAGATGACACGTAAACACATGTGCAGTAATGACTAAAAAGGAAGGCGATGGCGCCTTCCTTTTTAAGCTTCGCCTAAAATTAACTTCAATTCCTCATGTCTTTTTACTTTTTGAGTTGTAGTTTTAATCAAAGGCTCGTCAGTTAAAATTATTTCACGTATATATTTATATGCAGGCATTTTATGATTTACCTTTTCTTTAATATCTTCCCATACCTGCTTATGCAATTCTTCTTCTGAAATATTAGGATACATTTCATTTATTACATCCTTGTTATACACAATTTTTGCACCGATTTTATAATCGCCATCTGGCTCGGGTCTACCGAAAACCATGCTTTCTGAAACATAAGGAAGATGTTGTATTAATATTTCAATTTCTTCAGGGAATATATTTTTTCCGTTTTTTAATACTATTACGTCTTTTTTTCTGCCGGTAATAAATAAAAATCCATCTTTATCAAAATATCCTAAATCTCCAGTATAAAACCATCCATCTTTCAATACTTCAGCTGTTGCTTCTGGATTATCTACATATTCAAGCATTACTGTTGGCGCTTTTACAGCGATTTCTCCAACTCCTTCACTATTTGGATTATCTATTTTTACATCAATACCTGGCAAAGGAAATCCTACTGAGCCGCATCTTTTAAATTTATCGTTTTCACCTGCAACAACTGGTGAAGTTTCAGTTAAGCCATATCCTTGAAGTAGGTTAATTCCTAAGTCTAAAAAGCCTTGTATAGCATCTTTACTCATTGCAGCCCCGCCTGCAATTAACATTCTAAGTTTTCCACCTAGATTATCTAGAATTTCTTTAAATACTTTTCTACGAATGTCAATCTTAAATTTAAGTAGTCCATTACAAACTTTTGTCATTTTTTGTACAAGCTTTGTTTTTCCTTTTTCCTCTATGCCTTTTTTTATTTTTTTATACATTATTTCGAGCATTAAAGGTACACAAACAAATCCTGTTACTTTAAATTCTGCTAGATTTTTTTGTACATATTTTATTCCATCACAAAATGCTACTGTGATGCCGGAAAATGTACCATATAAAAATGTACAAGTTGATTCAAAAGTGTGATGTAATGGAAGAAAAGATAAAAAGGTATCATCTTTTCGAATATCGGTCATTTGAGCCAATGCATAAATATCCTCACAAATATTAGATTGCGAAAGTGCTACAGCCTTAGATATAGAAGTAGTGCCAGATGTGAAAAGCATAATAGACATTTTTTTGTTGTCTATTTCAATTGAATCATATTTGTTATCTCCGTTAATTAATAAAGAATGCCCTTTTTGTATTAAACTAGAATATGTTGTGAAATTCTCTAAATTATCCATACAAATATAGAGTGATAAATTAGATTTCTTTTCATTTGCCAATTTTGAAAAAACATCAGCATATTTTTTGTCAAATATGACAGCTTCAGCTTTACTTCTAATAATTAAATCCTCAATTTCATTGGCAGGGAGAGCCCTATCCAAAGGAACTACTATCATATTAGAAGTTGTAATTGCCAAATAACTTGTACACCATTCGTATCTGTTAGGCCCGATAATTGCAACTTTTTTCTCAGACAATCCCATATTTAAAAGTGCTGTACCTAAAGACTTTATATCATCAGCAAACTGTGCATATGTTATTTTTATATGCTCTTGTGAATTAGGTGTTTCTTTGTATTCAAAAGCAATTTGCTCAGAATACAATGTAGAATATCTATTTACCAATTCTCGAAAGTCTCTCATTTTAGTAGCATCATATAACTTTCTTTTATATTTCATTAACATCCTTCCTTATTTCAAATTTAGGTTTGTGGCCTACCTATAACCATTATTGGAATTTTCTGGATATATTTTATAATAATATGTAAAATTATTCAAGTGAAAATTAAATAATTGACCAAGTTTTCAAATTTATGCTATAATAGGAGCATGGTATATTTTGCAAAAAATGTTATACTAAGAAATTAAATCTTTGAAAATGCAGAAAAAGAGAAAAAATGGAGGAAAAAATGCCTAGAAACAGAAGAAATACAAGAAGAATAAAAAGTATAAAAGATGTGTTAAATTTTAAAACATTCATGATAATAGTAAGTATTTTAATGCTAATTATTATCATTTGCATAGGTATTAATTCATATAAGCAATATCAAGATAGGCAGTTATTAGCAAAGCAAAAGGAAGAAATAGAAAAGCAATCAGAAGAAATTTTTTCACAAATTAATGATAATATTTCTCAAACAAATCAAAATATTTCAGAATCAGATGTGCTTATACAGATGTCTGCTGTAGGCGATATATTATGCAGCCAAGCAATGCTAGATGATGCATATAATGAGCAAGCTGATTATTATGATTTTTCAAATATGTTTAGAAAAGCATCAGGTTACATTAATGAAGCCGACATTGTAATGGGAACAATGGAAACAAGCATTATAGACAATGATAAGTATAATGATGAAAATGCTCCAATAGAATTTGCAAAGGCAGTAAAAAATTCTGGTGTAAATTTAGTAACAATCGCACATAACCATAGCTTAGACAATGGCGTTTCTGGAATACAAGAAACTAAGGATAACTTAGAAGAGCTAGGATTTTCTGTGTTTGGTGATAAATTAGAAACCTCAAATGCGGTAATTATAAAAGAAGTAAAAAAATCAAAAATTGCATTCTTAACATATACATGCTTTTTAGATGAAGAAACAAAGAAATCAGCAGAAGAAAAGAATTGCATAAATATGTATAGTGAAGAGCAGGCAAAATCCGACATAGAGTATGCAAAAGAAAATGGAGCAGAATATATTTGTGTATTAATACACTGGGGAGATGCAATATCAGAAACTGTAAATGACGAGCAGAAGAAAATAGCCGACTTTTTAGTTAATAATGATGTAGATATGATACTTGGAGCCCATCCATCAATTGTACAACCAATGGAAATTAGACAAAATGCAGATGGTGACAATGTATTTATAGCATATTCAATAGGGACATATGTGTCTACTTTAAGCTCAGAAGAAGCTAGAACAGAGCTAGTTTTAAACATAGAGTTACGAAAAAGTGGAAAAGACGGGAAGATTTACTTAAATAAAGTGGATTACACACCAATATATATGCTAGATAATGGCGAAAATGCTACAAACAGATTCGAATTAATCGATATGAAAAGCACTGCAACAGCATATGCTGAAGGAAACACTGATATTATTACAAGAGAAACTTATGATAAATTGATTAAGGCATTAAATAGGTTGAATAATATTTTGGCACAGTGAAGCAAGGGGCAGAACGCTTATATAAAAAAGCAATAGGTATGTTCTTTCGTTCCAAAAATGGAACAAAAGAACCGTCCCTTGTTTCAGAAAGAGGTAGTAGATGAAAGTAGGATTTGTATCATTAGGATGTAGTAAAAATTTAGTAGATACAGAAAAAACAATAGGAATTTTTAAAGCAAACAATTTTGAAATAGTAAATAATCCAGAAGAAGCGGAAGTTATAGTAATAAATACTTGTGGATTTATTGAGTCTGCAAAAGAGGAAGCAATAAATACAATTCTTGAAATGGCAGAATATAAAAAGAAAAAATGCAAGTATTTAATTGCTATGGGATGCCTAGTAGAAAGATATAAAGAAGAGTTAGAAAAAGCCATTCCAGAAGTAGATTTGTGGATTAAATATAGTGAATATAATTCTTTGTGGGAAAGAATAGTGAATCTTATTGAAGGTAATAAGAATATAGATAAATACAACAATTTTGACGCAGTAGAAGAAAGAGTTATCTCGACTGGCAACAATTTTGCTTATTTGAAAATTGCAGATGGCTGTAGCAATAGATGTACTTATTGTGCTATTCCATATATACGTGGTCCGCAAATTAGTAGGAAGATGGAAGATATTATTAAAGAAGCCAATAAATTAGCTAAAGATGGCTACAAAGAGATTATACTTATAGCACAAGACACTACAAAATATGGTATAGATATATATGGAAAACCACGCTTAGCGGAGCTTTTACAAGAGTTATGCAAAATAGATGGAATTCACTGGATTAGATTTTTATATGCATATCCAGAAACCATAGATGATGAGCTAATAAAAGTAGTAAAAGAAAATGAAAAGATATGTAAATACTTTGATATTCCGATACAACACATTTCTGATACGGTTTTAAAAAGAATGAATAGACAAAGTGATGGCAAATCAATTAGAAGATTAATACAAAAATTAAGAAAAGAGATACCGGAAGTAGTTATAAGGACAACTGTTATGGTAGGTTTCCCTGGCGAAACAAAAGAAGATTTTGAAGAATTATATGATTTTCTAAAAGAAGCAAAATTTGATAAACTAGGTTGTTTCTCATATTCAAAAGAAGATGGAACACCTGCTGCAAGAATAAAAGAGCAAATCCATCCAATGACTAAGAAAAGCAGATATAATAAAATTATGGCATTGCAACAGCAAATTTCAAAAGAAAATCTAGAGAGACAAATAGACAGAGAAGTTGATGTATTAGTAGAAGATAAGTCTTTTGATGGAAAAACATATATTGGTAGAACATATATGGATGTGCCAGAAATTGATGGAATTGTTTATTTAAAATCTAACAACAATTTACAAAGTGGAGATTTTACTAAGGCTAAGATAATTGATGTAAGTAGCTATGATTTGATTGCAGAGGAATGCTGAAATTTATTTGTTACAAAATTATTACAGAAATATTAAAAAATATTACAAATGAGCAAAAGGATTGAAAAACAAATACTAAAAGGATATAATTGATTTGTACTTATGGTTAAATAAAAATGCAGAAGCAAATAAAGAAGGAGAAGAAAAAATGGCAAGAGAAGTAAAAAAACTTAAAAGCTTTGACGCTGTAGAGAGAGCTACATCTAGAGAAGTAAGCTTTATTTGTGCTGCAAAAAATAATTTGAATAGAATAGACTATAAAACAGAGATAAAAAAATTAAGATTTATTTCTGCTTTGTAGTCTATTTTTGAGGGTGTATAATACAGTGTGCTACTTTTTATTTCACACACTGTATTATACACCCTCCAGACATAAAACTAAGTTAACATAAATAAAAAAGTTATCCACATTTTACAACTCGATTGTGGATAACTTTTTTTCGACCGTTTGGTTAGAAAGGATGCAAAAAAATAATATATATGATATAATATTTTCTGGAAAAAACATAGAGAGGAATACATATGAATTCAATAAAAATAGTAACAAGCGGTATGTATTTGCCTAAAAGAGAAGTAGATAATGCAGAATTAAACAAGAAATTTAACATAGATGATAATTGGATATATCATAGAACTGGAATAAAAAAGAGATATTGGGCAGAAGATGAAACTACCTTAGACTTAGCGATAAAGGCAGTAGAGAACTTAAAGGAAAAAAGTAATATAGATTTAAAAAAAATAGGACTTATAATTGTAGCATCTACAAATTACGAAAATGCTATGCCAGGGATTTCTTTTGAGCTCCAAAAAAAGTTCGACATACCTAATTGCATGTGTATGGATATTTTGGCAGGTTGCAGCGGATACATAAATGCGATAGATATTGCAAGAAAATATATTTTAGATGATGTAGAATATGCCTTGATTGTAGGTGTAGAAAAACTTTCTAAGTATTTAAACAAAGATGATATTAATACTGCAATTCTTTTAGGAGATGGCGCTGGAGCAACGTTGCTAAGTAGGGCAACCAATAAAAAATATGCAAAAAACATTGAAAGCTTGGGACAATTAGGGGATATATTAACTTGCAAAGAAAATGAGAAAATTTATATGGACGGTAAAAAAATATATAAATATGCCACAGTAAGAGTTGCAGAGAATGTAAAGCAATTGCTTGAAAAAGAAAAATTGGATATATCAGAAATAAAATACATAGTTCCACATCAATCTAACTTAAAAATACTAACAAGTATGTGCAACAAAATTGGAGCAACTGAAGAGCAGATGTATATAAATATTTCGGATGTGGGAAACATTTTTAATGCAAGCATACCAATTGCGTTAAACGAAATGCTTGACAAAAAAATGTTACATGAGAATGATAAAATTATGCTTGTTGGGTACGGTGGAGGACTTAATTTGGGCAGTATTTTGATAGAAATGTAATTTAGAATAGGAGTGAGAATCAATGAAAATAGCATATATTTTTCCTGGTCAAGGAACACAAACAGTAGGAATGGGAAAAGATATATACGAAAAATATGAAGAGGTACGAAATACATATAAAAGAATTGATGATGCTTTAGGGGAAAGCATAGAAAAACTTACATATGAGGGCTTACAAGAAGAATTAAATCAAACAAAAAATACTCAAATTACAATCTATGCAATGAGCATGGCGATATTAGAAATATTAAATAAAAATGGAATTGTGCCAAGTGCAGCAGCAGGATTAAGCCTTGGAGAATATAGCGCACTAACATGTGCAAATGCTATAAGCTTAGAAGAAGGAGCAAAAATAGTAAGAAAAAGAGGCACACTAATGCAAGAGTTAGCTCCACAAGGTGAATGGGCTATGGCAGCAATTATAGGGTTAGAGGACGACAAAGTAGAAGAAGCGTGCTCAAATGTAACAGAAGGATTTGTAAGAGCTGTAAACTATAATTGCCCTGGTCAGGTAGTGGTATCTGGCGAAAAAGATGCAGTTGCTAAGGCAATGGAAGCCGCCAAAGAGCTAGGAGCAAGAAAAGTTATAGAATTAAAAACTAGCGGACCATTCCATACAGAAAAATTACAAGAAGCATCAAAAGAGTTAAGAAAAGAGCTAGAAAAAATACAATTTAGCAAATGTGATATTCCTGTCATAAAGAATTTTGATGGAAAGCCATATGGCGAAAATGATAACATGGTAGAAATTTTAGCAAATCATGTTATAAATCCAGTAAAGTTTAGAAAATCAATAGAAACAATGCTAGATATGGGAATAGATACTTTTGTAGAGATAGGTCCAGGAAAAACTTTGTCAGGTTTCGTAAGAAAAGTGTGCAAAGAAAAAGGATCCGAGGCAAATGTGTTTAATATAGAAAATGTAGAGACATTAGAAAATGCTATAAATGCAATAAAACAATAATTTAAGAAAGGATGAAGAAAATGAGTGAAAATAAAGTAGCCTTAATTACAGGTGCAACAAGAGGAATAGGAAAGGAGATAGCCTTAGAGCTTGCAGAAAATGGATTTGATATAGCAGTAAATTGTAGAAGTTTACAAGATGCATCAGAAGAATTAAAAAAAGAGATTGAAGCAAATGGGGTTAGATGTGAATTCGTTGAAGCAGATGTTGCAAATTTCGAGCAATGTGAAAATATGGTGAAAGATACTATAGAGAAATTTGGTAAAATAGATGTTTTAGTAAACAATGCAGGTATTACTAGAGATGGATTAATAATGAGAATGAAAAAAGAAGATTTCGAATCAGTAATAGATATTAATCTAGTAGGAACTTTTAATGTAACAAGAAATGTAATACCATATATGATAAAACAAAAATCAGGTAGAATAATAAGCTTAGCATCTGTAGTTGGTGTTGCTGGAAATGCAGGACAAACAAATTATGCAGCATCTAAAGCAGGAATAATAGGATTTACAAAAAGCTTAGCAAAAGAAGTAGCAAGCAGAAATATCCTAGTAAATGCAGTAGCGCCAGGATTTATAGACACAGATATGACAAAAGTATTATCGGATAGCGTAAAAGAAGGAATACATGCACAAATACCATTAAAGAGAATGGGGCTACCTAGAGAAGTTGCAAAAGTTGTAAAATTCTTAGCATCAGAAGATAGCTCATATGTGACAGGGCAGGTTATTAACATAGATGGCGGCATGGTTATGTAATGCTTTCAAAATAAACGGCGTATTGCGTTGTCAAAATTAATCACAAAATCCTCGACGTGCAAAGAGCACGCCTGTGGTTTTGCAATTAATTTTTCCTAGCACTACTTGTTTCTTTTGAAAGCAGAAGGTGTGCAAACTTTTGTAAATAGAAGAAAAGAAAGAAAGGGAGAAAGTACAAAAATGGAAAGAAGAGTAGTCATAACAGGACTTGGAGCTATTACTCCAGTAGGAAATAATACAGAAGAATTTTGGAAAGGCATTAAGGAAGGAAAGTGTGGAATTGATGAGATAACACATTTTGACATTACAGATTATAAAGTAAAGCTAGCAGCAGAAATAAAGGGATACAATCCAGAAGAGCATTTTGACAGAAGAACTGCAAAAAGAATGGATAAATTTTCTCAATATGCTATAGTTGCTGCAAGAGAAGCATGGAATGATAGCAAATTAGACAAAGAAAAAGAAAACATGGAAAGAGTTGGTGTAATACTAGGCTCTGGAATTGGCGGATTAGAAACAATGCAAGCAGATATTTCAAACTTAATATTAAAAGGTCCAGACAGAGTATCTCCAATGTTTATACCAATGAGTATTTGCAATATGGCAGCAGGAAATGTTGCAATTGATTTAGGAATAAAAGGCGAATCAATTTCAATGGTTACAGCTTGTGCTTCTGGAACTCATTGTATTGGTGAAAGTTTTAGAATGATAAAAAATGGATATCAAGATATAGTTTTAGCTGGTGGAACAGAAGCATCTATTACACCTGTTGGAATTGCTGGATTTACAAATATAAAAGCACTTTCTCAAGCAACTGACAAAAATAGAGCTAGTATTCCTTTTGACAAGGAAAGAAGCGGATTTGTAATGGGAGAAGGAGCAGGAATAGTAATACTAGAAGAGCTAGAGCATGCATTAAATAGAGGAGCAAAAATATATGCAGAAATAGTTGGATATGGAGCAACATCAGATGCATATCATATAACTTCACCAGCACCAGGCGGAGAAGGTGGAGCAAGAGCAATGAAAGTAGCAATGGAAGAAGCAGGAGTAAAACCAGAAGATATTACATATATTAATGCACATGGAACATCTACACATTTAAATGATTCTTGCGAGACTCAAGCAGTAAAAGCGGCTTTCGGTGATGCTAGCAGCAAAGTAATGGTAAGCTCAACAAAAGGCCATATAGGGCATCTATTAGGAGCAGCTGGAGGAGTAGAAGCAGTAATATGTGCAAAAGCAATAGAAGAAGGATTTGTTCCAGCAACAATAAACTACAAAGTTCCAGACGAAGAATGTGACCTAGATGTAGTACCAAATGAAGGAAGAAAAGTAGAAGTAAAATATGCAATGTCAAATTCGTTAGGATTTGGAGGACATAATGCTACTATCCTTCTTAAAAAATATGAGTAAAAATAAAAAATAAACTTCGTCTTGCGTTGTTAAAATTTAGTTAAAAAATAATATTATTATGCAATTCATACTTTAGAAATGGGATTAAAAGTCCGTTCCATCTTGCTATCACATATATTTTGTATTCTCCAAGTATTTGAATAAAAAATATATGTGATACGTGGAACTACACTTGCAATAATTTTTAGTTTGTTTTTTAATTGTAGTTAGTAAATTGCATAATAAAAAAGTAAGGAGTAAAAAATGAATTACAAAGAAATTAAAGAAATTGTTGATGATTTTGGAAATGCTAAGATTGATGAAATCAGTATAGAATTTCCAGATGGAACAAAAGTAAGCATGAAAAAGAATACTGCACCAGTTATGCCAAAAGAAAGTGTACAATATATAGTACCAACACCTGCCGAAAAAACTGAAGTTGTGGCAAATAAGGCAGAAAATGCTAAAGAAGAAAAAGAAGATTACAAAGTAGTAAAATCACCAATGGTAGGAACATTCTATTCAAAATCTTCTCCAAAAGCAAAACCATATGTAGAAGTTGGAAGCAAAGTAAAAAAAGGAGATATTCTTTGCATAGTTGAAGCCATGAAGTTAATGAATGAAATTGAATCAGAATTTGACGGTGAAGTAGTAGAGGTTTGCGTTAAGGATGGAGATATGGTGGATTATGGAAAGCCACTATTTAAGTTAAAATAAAACGAAAGAAAGGAGAAACCCATGTTAGACATAAATGAAATAATGAAAATAATTCCTCAAAGACCACCTTTCTTAATGATTGATAGAGTAGAGGAATACGTACCAGGACAAAGCTGTACAGCATATAAAAATGTGTGTATTAATGAGCCACATTTTCAAGGACATTTTCCAGGTAATCCAATAATGCCAGGAGTATTAATAGTGGAAGCATTGGCACAAACAGGAGCCGTAGCAATACTTTCAATGGAAGAAAATAAAGGAAAGAATGCATTATTTGGAGGAATTGACAAGTTACGTTTTAAAAAGCAAGTTGTGCCAGGTGATGTGTTAAAATTAGAAGTAAAAATAATAAAGCAAAAAGGACCTATAGGAGTTGGAGAAGCGATTGCAACAGTTGATGGAAAAGTTGCAGCAAAGGGAGAGTTAACTTTTGCAATAGTGTAAATTAGCTAACAAAATTATAAATATGCAATATGAAAATGTAATATATAATCTAAAAAGAACTTGGCTAAAAAACATAAAAAAGAAAAGGGGTGGAAGTCCACCCCACGAAAATGAAATACTTTTTAAATAACAACCTTTAGAATGACGAAATTATTAAAATCGTCAATGTCATCAGGAAGCTCATATCCCAAGTCTCTAAAGACTTGTCGAATTAGCCGATGGCTATAATTCCCATCTATGTGAACATGCAAATTCTCAGGGAATACATTGTATTCCGAGAATACTTCGCATAGCTCCATGATGAGAGCTGTTCGAGGTCTTGAATAGGAATACCTCTCGTAAGCTTGTCCAAGGACAAAGAAACAAGAAGCTTCCTCTTCAGGTAAGACAAAGCGACGAAACTCAGGGTTACGAGCCACTAGCTTACCGCGTAAGAACCGGCCTGTGTTTTCAGTTTTCATTTTCTTTAAACAACTCCTTTCAAGAGTAGTAAATTATATTATATACTATTGTAAGGAAAAATGCAAGGACAAATGATGATAAAAAGAAATGGCTGGAAAAACCAGCCAAGTCCAAAGAATGTTTACAAGATTACATAGATACAATCACATAACTCGCCATGCGTTGAAACAATGAAAATCGTTCGATAGCGGCGACACTCTGTATCCGAGTTCGTCGAATACGGTTTTTACTAGTCGATGGCTATAATGGCCAAAGAGCTGGACTTGAATTAGATTGGGAAGATTTGTGTAATAGCAAAATTCCCGTACCAATTCTCTAACAAGTGCTTGACGTGTGGGATGATTGCGATGCCGCTCATGCAAAGCGCCTAACCTGTAAAAACAGGACATGTGATTCTTAAAATTCACATGTGAGCTCCGTAAACTTTCGCGCTCATCGCTTTCGCCGAGATGATAGTAGTAAGCTCTAACATCCAATTAATACAACCCCTTTCAAGGATTAATGTTAATATTATAACACTAGAAAAATAAAAATGCAAGGAGAAATGACATGTTAAAGAAAGTTTTAATAGCAAATAGAGGAGAAATTGCTGTAAGAATAATTAGAGCATGTAAAGAAATGAATATAAAAACAGTTGCTATATATTCAGAAGCAGACAAAGATGCTCTTCATACAAAGCTTGCAGACGAAGCAGTGTGCGTAGGACCTGCTCCATCTGCCAAAAGTTATTTAAACATACAAAACATATTAGAAGCATCATGTACAACAAACTGTGATAGCGTACATCCAGGTTTTGGATTCCTATCAGAAAATGCTAGCTTTGCAAAAATGTGTGAAGAAAGCAATCTAAAATTTATAGGACCATCATATAAAGTAATAGACATGATGGGAAATAAATCACATAGTAAAGAATTAATGAAAAATGCTAAAGTTCCTGTAGTGCCAGGATCTGATGGATGTATAGAAACTGTTAAAGAAGCAATAGAATGTGCAAGAAAAATTGGTTATCCAGTTTTACTTAAAGCATCTGCAGGCGGTGGAGGCAAAGGTATTAGAAAAGTAGAAATAGAATCAGAAATGGAAAATGCCTTTAACTTAGTAAAACAAGAAGCAAAAGTATCATTTAATGATGACACTATATATATGGAAAAATTTATAGTAAACCCACGCCATGTAGAAATGCAAGTGCTAGCAGATGAGCATGGAAACGTAGTACATCTAGGAGAAAGAGATTGCTCTGTACAAAGAAGAAACCAAAAAGTGCTAGAAGAAAGTCCATCAATGGCAATAGATGACGAGTTAAGAGCAAAAATGGGAAAAGCAGCTATAAGAGCAGTAAAAGCATCGGACTACACAAATGCTGGAACTATAGAATTCTTAGTTGATAAAGACAAAAACTTTTACTTTATGGAAATGAATACAAGAATTCAGGTAGAGCATCCTGTAACAGAAATGGTAACTGGAATAGACATAGTAAAAGAGCAAATAAAAATAGCATCAGGAAAGACTTTGAGCTTTGCACAAAAAGACGTTGAATTTAGAGGTCATGCAATAGAATGTAGAATAAACGCCGAAAACCCAGACAAAAACTTTAGACCATGCCCAGGCAAAATTACAGAATTAAACCTTCCAGGAGGAAACGGAGTAAGAGTGGACACAGCAGTATATACAGGTTACACAATCCCACCAGTATATGACTCGATGATAGCAAAATTAATAGTTCATGCAGAAAATAGAAATGCAGCAATTGCAAAAATGAAAAGAGCCCTAGAAGAATGTGTAATAGAAGGAATAGACACAAACATAGACTTCCTATTTAGAATATTATCAAATGAGCATTTTGTAAATAATGACTATGATACGTCATTTATAGAAAAATTTATGTCGCTATAGGGACAGGCCTAAAAACGACAAAGTTGTCGTTTTTGGGACAGACCTATAAAATTTTCCAATTTAGAGGCAGGAGGAAAAAATGGTTATTGATAAAATAAAGAAAAGAATAGAATATGATAACAAAAATAGTAATTCAGAAAAAGAAGAGCATCGAAGTGATATTCCAGTAGGAAAATGGGTTAAGTGTAGTAAATGCAAAGAGATACTTTATAAAGAAGATTTGCATAAAAATTACAGTATATGTCCTAATTGTGGCAATCATTTTAGATTATCTAGCAGAAGAAGGGTCGAGCAAATAATTGATAAAGGAACTTTTAAAGAGTTTGACTTAAAAATTGATACAGACAATCCTTTACAAATGGACGATTATATAAAGAAATTAGAGACATTAAGAGAAAAGACAGGGTTAGATGAAGCTGTAAAATGTGGAATAGGAAAAATCAACTCAGAAGAAGTAGTGCTATGTGTTATGGATAGCAATTTCATGATGGGAAGTATGGGTAAAGTAGTTGGAGAAAAAATCACATATTCTATAGAAAAAGCAATTGAGTTAAAATTGCCAATTATCATATTCAGTGCTTCTGGAGGAGCTAGAATGCAAGAGGGAATTGTATCTCTAATGCAAATGGCAAAAACTTCAGCAGCCATAGAAAAGCTTAATAAAGCAGGAAATTTATATATTTCAGTTTTTACAGACCCTACATATGGCGGAGTTACAGCAAGTTTTGCAAGCTTGGGAGATATAATTTTAGCAGAGCCAAATGCAATGATAGGTTTTGCAGGTCAAAGGGTTATCAAGCAAACAATTGGACAGGACTTGCCAGAAGGATTCCAGACTGCAGAATTTTTGCTAGAGCATGGATTTGTGGACAAAATTGTAAATAGAAAAGACATGAAGGAGACGTTGCATAAATTGTTATTACTTCACAAAGGAGGTAATAGAGATGGCAAGTAAAAAAATCACAGCATGGGATAGAGTGTTGATTGCAAGAGAAGCGGATAGACCAACTGCTTTAGACTATATTGAAAATATATTTGACGAATTTATGGAGCTTCATGGAGATAGATATTTTAAAGATGACAAGTCGATTGTATGCGGACTAGGCAATATTGGAAAGCAAAACTACACAATAGTTGCTGAGCAAAAAGGTAGAAATACTAAGGAAAATATCGAAAGAAACTTTGGTATGCCAAACCCAGAAGCATATAGAAAAGCATTGAGATTTATGAAGCAAGCGGAAAAATTTGGTAGACCAATAGTTACATTTATAGATACAAAAGGAGCGTATCCAGGGCTTGGAGCAGAGGAAAGAGGACAGGGAGAAGCTATAGCAAGAAATTTGATGGAAATGTCCGATTTAGAAGTACCTATTATAGCGATAGTAATTGGTGAAGGCTCAAGCGGAGGAGCTTTAGCAATTGGCGTGGGAGATAGAGTATTAATGCTAGAAAACGCTGTATATTCTATACTTTCACCAGAAGGATATGCAAGTATTTTGTGGAAGGATAGCTCAAGGGCAGAAGAAGCCGCTGAAAAAATGAAATTAACCGCAAAAGATTTGCTAAATCTAGGCGTAATTGACGAAGTGCTAAAAGAGCCAAACGGAAATGCTAAAACAGACGTAGAAAAAATGTCAGAAACTATGAAAAAGAAAATAGTATCTATCACAAAAGAGTTACAAGCATTAGATGTTAACGAACTAGTGGAAAATAGATACCAAAAGTTTAGAAAAATGTAATTAAAATTTGAACTTGCACATTAGGGACATTCCTAAACGTGCAAAAACTTGTACAAAAAGGAGTGTCCCTAATGTGCAAGAAAACAAAAAAGTTAATTAAGGAGGAAAGAAAAATGTTGTTAGAAAATAAAACAGTATTAATAATGGGAATTAGAAATAAATGGAGTATTGCGTGGGGAGCTGCAAGGTCAGCTGCTGACAATGGCGCAAAAGTTTTATTTACATTTATGGGAGAAGAAAATAGAGGAAAAGTAGAGGAGCTTATTTCAGAGATACCAGGAGCAAAAGCATATGAATGCGATGCTTCAGAAGACAGCAAAATACAAGAATGTTTAGAAAAAATAAAAGCAGAGAATGGAAAATTAGATGGAATATTACATAGTATAGCGCATGCTAATACAGAAGATTTAAGAAATGACTTTATAACAACAAGTAGAGAAGGATTTTCTCATGCAAATGACGTAAGTGCATACTCATTTGTTGCAATAGCAAGAATAGCAGAAGAATTAGATATGTTAAATGATGGCGCAAGCTTAGTATCATTAACATATTATGGCTCTACAAAAGTACTTCCAGGATATAATGTAATGGGTGTTGCAAAAGCAGCATTAGAAACAAGTGTAAGATACTTAGCAGACAACTTAGGAAAGAAAAACATTAGAGTAAACGCAGTATCAGCTGGACCAATAAAAACATTATCAGCAAAAGGAATAAAAGACTTTGGAAGCATACTAGATGTAGTAGAAGAAAAAGCACCAATGAGAAGAAATGTAACTACAGAAGAAGTAGGAGATGTAGTATCATTCTTATTTAGCAAAATGTCATCAGCAATTACAGGTCAAGTAATATATGCAGACAATGGATATAATATAATGGGAATTTAAGAAAACTTGTTTTTGGGGACGGAGAAAAAAAACAAGAAATTCCAGTTGTGTATTTACAAGAACATGCAAAAAATCTACCTTCAAAAAGGTAGATTTTTTTGAAAGATATTTGTTAGCTATATATTTTTGATTTTTGCTAGTTGGCTTATCTGGTATTGTTTGAGTCAATTTTTTTTCTTTTAAAAGTACATTAATGTATTTTTCTCTAAATCCTCTTGCATTCTTATATCCAAAATGCTCTATAATTTCTTTTAAACTTTTTGCTTCATTGCAAAATTCGATAAGCGCTTGTTCATTAACTTTTGATAATTTTTTATTGCTAACTTGTGCATTAACTTGTGCATTAACTTGTGCATTTTCATCATTATCTAGGGTCTTTTCATTTTTCAACAACTCTATAGGATACAATTCTGGGTATTCTCTATTATAAAAAGTTACAACGAAATCTTCTCTTTCATTTGAAAAAATAGGCTCCGGCAAATTTGCTTCTTTCATTTTTTTCCGCATAGTAAATATCCCTGTATGTCTATTTTCAATGATTCCACCTAATGTTTCTAATAACTTTACAATGGTTTCATTCCTAACTTCCATTGCTTTTCGAGTTTCTAATAATTCTTTTATAAAAAAATTTCATAAGGTCTGTCCAAAAACTACAAAAACTTGAACAAAAAGGAGTATTCCTTCTGTTCAAGTCTGTTTGTTTCTCATTTCGCATGCTCATGGCTATATTTTAACTTTGTAGCCATTCCTCCTCTAATGTGCCTCTCTGCCTTATTCTCATCTAATATGGCTCGAACTTCTTGAGCCAAAAAAGGGTTTATTTTTTGTAATCTTTCGCTTACATCTTTGTGTACCGTTGTTACTTTTCGTAACGGTAGAATTTTGATTTTTTATATCATCAAAATTTGTAATTACCATAGGGCTACTTCCAATTTCATTTAGTAATTTTAATCTTACTTCTATATTTCCTTCACTACCTACTTCAATAACATCTATTATTGTTTTAAGCATTGAATTTGTAATTGTTTCATTATTTAAAATGTCATCAACTGTACTTATTGTCTTTGTAAGTTCTTTTTCTAATACATCTTTTTCTTTTATTTCAGAAGTGAT